>JANXWJ010000195.1 GCA_025351185.1 Candidatus Nanopelagicales bacterium | reverse complement strand
GTGGTGCGCCTCGCGGCGCAACCAGCCCGCGGGGTCATAGCCGTCGACCTGCTCGAGGCGCTGGGTCGACGCCATCAGGGCACCGCTCACCAGAGCCGAGTGCACGTCGACGCGGGAGAGATACACGAGCGAGCCGTAGGACGCCCGGTCGAGCTCGGTCGCGGTCGGGAGGGTGCGATCTGCCCACGTGGTCTCGTCCCATCCGTGCCCGAGGATCGGTCGCCCACGTAATGTTTTGGTACGACTGGCAATCGCCTCGAGCAGCTCGGACTTGGAGCGCACCGTCGACAGATCGAGACCCGTCAGGACGAGGCCGGTGTCGGTCGCGTGAACGTGACCGTCGACGAACGCCGGCAGCAGGAGTGCCCCGTCCAGGTGCACGACGCGATCGGTGCGGGCTGCCGTGCCTGCGGCACCGACGTAGGCGACGGTCTCTCCCGACACCACGACGTCAGCGCCGCGGATCTCACCGTCGACGAGGGTCCGACCGCCCTCGATGAGGACGGCCGACGACACGGTCGAGGTCACAGGTGCCCGTCGCCCGCGAGCCGCTCGCTGAACAGCTGGGTGACACCGGGCTCGCTGCGCAGCAGGTCGAAGGCGAGCTCTGCGTGACCGGGGGTGAAGCCGTTGCCGATGAGCATGGTGACGTCGGCCGCGAGGCCTTCCGCACCGAGCGCCGCGGTCGAGAACGAGGTGGCCATCGAGAAGAAGATGATCGTGCCGCCGTCGCCGCACGACAGGATCGCGCCGTGCTCGCAGCCCGGCACGTCGACGCACACCACGACGATGTCCGCCGGCTCACCGAGTGCCTTGTGGATGGCGTCGGACAAGCCGACCGGGTCACGTGCGTCGGCGAGTGCGACCACGTCGGCGAGCCCGGAACGTCGCAGCGCCTCCGCCTCCTTGACGACGGGCACGACCCCGACCGTGCGGCCCGACTGCGCCCGGCGCGCGGCGGCGAGCGAGAGGGACCCGCTCTTGCCCGCACCTCCGATGACGGCCACGGTCGGTGTGTGGCCGGCCTCGACATAGCGGCGCACGACGCGGGCGGTGAGTGCCGGGGCGCCGCAGACGTCCATCACGGCCATCGCGAGGATGCCGGGGAGGTCGTCGGGCACCCGGGCCAGGATGGTGCGGTCGAACAGGATCGCGTGACCGTCGCAGGGCACCTGTTCGGAGAGCCCGTCCCACTCGCGCAGCTCGTCGTGGATCTCGAGGGGGGTGAGTGTGAGTGACACCAGGGTCGTGATGAGGTCGCCCTCGATGAGCTCGTGGTGGTGGCTCTCCGGCCCGATCTCCTCGACGACTCCGACAAGCATGCCACCGGAGCCGGTGACCGGATTGTGCATCTTGCCCCGCGTCCGGACGATGTCGAGGACCTCGGCGCGCACGGCGTCGCCGTCGCCTCCGTGCTTGTCCGAGAGCTGGCGGAAGCTCGCGGCATCGAGGTTGAGCCGCTGCACGCGCACGCGTACCTCACCGCTGACCAGCTCCGGGCTCGCGTCGAGCTTCCAGGCGGCCTGCGGCAGCACGCCGTGCGGCTCGAGGACGCGGTGCAGTCCCACGGGGCTCACGGGGTGGCGGTCGCTGCTGGTGCTGGTGGTGGTCACGGTGCCTGATCCTTCCCTGTCACCGGGCTCCCCGTCGCGGGTCGACCGGTGTTCGTCGATGGCCGCGGCCCGAGAGCCACGACCGGATTCCTTGCGCGGAGGTTCGACGTACGACGGAAAACATCCCGCCAGATGGTGCCAGATCCGGAGGATATCCCGTATCCTCCTCGAAACCGGCACGCCGGACCCATTCGCACGCGCCCGTGCGCGCCGCATCTCCCGGAGGCACCCGTGACCGAGACTCTCGAGGCGGCCGTCGAGGCCGCCGACGGTCGTTCGATCCCGCAGCCCTACTCCTACCTGCGCCAGGAGCTCGTCGAGCCCGACTGGCGCCGCTTCCCGGGCTGGGCCGACGTCACCGAGGCCGACTGGCGTTCCGCGCAGTGGCAGCGTTCGCACTGCGTGAAGAACACCACGCAGCTGCGCGGCGTGCTCGGCGACCTCGTCGACGACAGGTTCTACACCGACCTCGAGTCCGACATCTCGCAGGCCGCGACCATGTCGATGCTGCTTCCGCCGCAGATGCTCAACACCATGGCGTCGCGGACCGAGGTCGGTGGAGCCGGATCGTTGACCGATGCGTTCTACGCCGACCCCGTACGCCGCTACATGCTCCCCGTCCTCTCCGACCGGCGGACCGACTGGACGAGCCACCCGCACGCGACGCGCGACTCGCTCCACGAGCACGAGATGTGGGCGGTCGAGGGTCTCACCCACCGCTATCCCACCAAGGTGCTCGCCGAGATGCTCCCGACGTGCCCGCAGTACTGCGGCCACTGCACGCGCATGGACCTCGTGGGCAACTCGACGCCGACGGTCGACAAGCTGAAGTTCATCACCAAGCCCGACGTGCGTCAGGCCCAGATGCTCGACTACCTCCGCCGCTCCCCCGGCGTCCGCGACGTCGTCGTCTCGGGTGGCGACGTCGCGAACATGCCGTGGCCTCGCCTCGAGCAGTTCGTGGCCGCGCTGCTCGAGATCGACAACGTCCGCGACATCCGGCTCGCGTCGAAGGCGCTCATGGGTCTGCCGCAGCACTGGCTGCAGGACGAGGTGCGCGCGGGCATGGAGCGTCTCGCGACCACGGCACGCAAGCGCGGTGTTGGCCTGGCGATCCACACCCACGTCAACGCCGCCGAGTCGGTGACGCCGCTCGTCGCCGAGGCGACGCGTGCGATGTTCGAGGCCGGCGTGCGCGACGTACGCAACCAGGGCGTGCTCATGCGCGGCGTCAACGCCAGCGTCAACGAGCTGCTCGACCTGTGCTTCTCGCTCCTCGATGGCGCTGGGATCATGCCGTACTACTTCTACATGTGCGACATGATCCCCGCCGCCGAGCACTGGCGGCTCGCGGTGTGGGAGGCGCAGGCGCTGCAGCACGGAATCATGGGCTACCTGCCCGGCTTCGCGACCCCGCGCATCGTGTGCGACGTGCCCTACGTCGGCAAGCGCTGGGTGCACCAGGTCCACGACTACGACCGCGAGCAGGGCATCACGTACTGGACGAAGAACTACCGCACCGGCATCGAGACCTCCGACGCCGACGCGCTCGACCGCACGTATGAGTACTACGACCCGATCCACACCCTGCCGCAGTCGGGTCAGGACTGGTGGACCGAGCACGCCGAGTCCAGCATCGCCGCCGCCGAAAGCAGCCGAGGAATCCACAGCTGACCCAGACCTGACCAGCGATAGTGCCAGCGCGGTCTAGAGGCCGCGCTGGCACCAGCTGTCGGCGTCGGCCGGGGTCAGACGTTGGGGGGGCGGTTCTCGTACGGGGTGCTGAGGACCACTGAGGTGCGGGTGGAGACGTTCGCGGCGGCGCGGATCTCGGCGAGCAGGTGCTCGAGGGCCGAGGGGCTCTCGACGCGCACCTTGAGCACGTAGGACTCATCGCCAGCCACGGAGTAGCAGGCCTCGATCGCGGCGATGTGCTGGAGCAGCGCAGGCGCGTTGTCGGGTGCGGCGGGGTCGATGGGCTTCACCGAGATGAGCGCTGTGAGGGGCAGGCCGAGCGCGTCGTGGTCGACGACGATGGTGTAGCCCTGGATGACGCCACGCTGCTCGAGGCGGCGTACTCGCTGGTGGACGGCCGAGGTCGAGAGGCCGGTCGCCTTGCCGAGGTCTGTGTAGGACATGCGGCCGTCCGCAGCAAGCAGGCGCACGATCGCCTGGTCAATCTCCTCCACGCGCACGATTCCCTCCGCTAGCACGTCCCCGAGCGGACGACGTGCGGTGACCCTAGCGACTCCACCTACCGAATCGCGTGACGATCGCGTGACCGTGACCGCTCAACCCCGGCGATGGGGGAATCCTGGGGGCGTCTCGGGTCCCCAAGGTCACGCTCATCCGTCAGTGGGTGAGGGAGCGGCCGATGACCATGCGCTGGACCTGGTTGGTGCCTTCGACGATCTGGAGCACCTTGGCCTCGCGCATGTAGCGCTCCACCGGGAAGTCCTCGACGTAGCCGTAGCCGCCGAAAACCTGCACGGTGTCGGTGGTCACCTTCATCGCCGCATCGGTCGCGAAGAGCTTCGCCTTCGCCGCCTCGACTGCGAACGGCAGGCCTCGGTCACGGCGCCGCGCTGCGGCGAGGTAGAGCGCACGCGCCGCGGACACGGCGGTCGCCATGTCGGCGAGCATGAACTGCATCCCCTGGAACTCCCCGATCGCCTTGCCGAACTGCCGTCGTTCCTTGGCATAGGCCGCAGCCGCATCGAGCGCGGCCTGGGCGAGACCGACGGCGCACGCGGCGATGCCGAGACGACCTGCGTCCAGTGCTGTCATCGCGATCGCGAAGCCCTGCCCTTGCGCGCCGAGGAGCCGGTCACGGTCGACGTGGACTCCGTCGAGGATGACCTGTGCGGTGCGCGAGGCCTTCGCGCCCATCTTGCGCTCCGGCGGGGCGCTCGAGAGGCCGGCTGCGTCACCGGGTACGAGCAGGCAGGAGATCCCACGCGAGCCGTCGTCGGACGTACGCACCATGACGTTGTAGAAGTCCGCGACCCCACCGTGGGTGATCCACGCCTTCGTGCCCGTGACGGCGAAGCCGTCGCCGTCGGGCACGGCACGCGTCACCAGCGCTGCCGCGTCGGACCCCGACTGCGGCTCCGAGAGGCAGTAGGCGCCGAGCAGGTCACCGGCGAGCATGTCCGGCAGCCATCGCTGCTTCTGCTCGTCGCTGCCGTAGGTCGCCAGCGGATAGCAGGCGAGCGAGTGGACCGAGACCGAGATCCCGACCGACAGCCACGCACCCGCGAGCTCTTCGAGCGCCTGGAGATAGACCTCGTAGGGCTGCCCTCCCCCGCCGTGCTCCTCGTCGTAGGGCAGGGACAGCAGCCCGGCCTTGCCGAGGGTGCGCAGCTCCTCTCGGAAGAAGATCCCGTCGTGCTCGGCGGCGGTGACGCGGGGGGCGAGCTCGGAGTCGGCGATGTCGCGTACGAGGTGCAGCAGCTCCTCGGCCTCCTCGGTGGGAAGGAGCCGGTCGGCCGGCGTGATCGACAGCGCCATCAGAGCACCACGAGGTCCCTGGGGCGCAGGTTGAGCCGCTCCCCCTCGGTCTCGCCGCACACGAGGATGTCTTCGATCCGCGCGCCGTGCTTGCCGGGCAGGTAGATGCCCGGCTCGATCGAGAAGGCCATGCCCGGCTCGATCAGCTCGGTGTTGCCGGTCACGATGTAGGGCTCCTCGTGCGTCTCGAGGCCGATGCCGTGTCCCGTGCGGTGCACGAAGTAGTCGCCGTACCCCGCAGCGGTGATGACGTCGCGAGCGGCCGCGTCGACGCTCTCGGCGGTGACGCCGGGAGATACGTGCTCGCACGCTGCCGCCTGCGCAGCCTGGAGGACCGCGTAGTAGTCGGTGAACTCCGCCGGCGGCTCGCCGACGCTGTAGGTGCGCGTCTCGTCCGAGCAGTAGCCGTCGGGCATCGTGCCGCCGATGTCGACCACGACCGGCTCGCCCTGCAGGATCACGCGGTCGGAGAGCTCGTGGTGCGGGCTGGCGCCGTGAGGTCCGCTGCCGACGATGACGAAGTCGACGCTCACGTGCCCCTCGGCGATGATCGAGTCGGCGATGTCCTTGCCCACCTCGCGCTCGGTGCGGCCGGCGCGGAGCCACCGGTGGACCTGGGCGTGCACGCGGTCGATGGCGGCACCCGCGCGGCGCAGTGCTTCGACCTCGTCCGGCGTCTTGCGGATCCGTAGCTCGCGCAGCACCGGGCCCGCAAGGGACTGGGTGGCCCCGGGCATCGCGTCACGCAGCCGCAGCACCTTCTCGGCCCACATGTGGTTGTCGACTGCGGCGATGCCCTGCGGTGGCAGGAGCGAGGCGACGAGGTGATACGGGTCGTCGGTCTCCCCCCACGACAGCACCTCCAGACCGAGGTTGCCGATCGGGCTGGCCAGCGCTGCCGGCTTCTCGAGACCGGGTACGACGATCACCGGATCGCCCTGCGCGGGCAGCACGAGACAGGTGAGCCGCTCGAGCGGGATCGCGTCATAGCCGGTGAGATAGCGCAGGTCTGGCCCAGGCGAGATGAGCAGGGCGTCGACCCCGGCAGCGAGCGTGGCGCGCTGCGCGCGGGCGAGGCGGTCGGCCAGGTCCGCCACGGGCGGGTGGTGGGGCACGGGAACGGCAACGGCGGCGGTGTCGGTGTCGGTCACGCGCCGACCCTACGCCGCGGACCGTGACGCGGCACGATGCAGCAACGCGCCCGTCACGCCGAGCTCCTCGGCTGACGTGACCATGCGCACCGCATTCCACGTCTCAGGAGGTGCACCCGGACATCGTGCGCAGGGCAAGGAGGTCGTTGTCGGTGAAGATGTCCGGCTCCTTGCTCACTCGGGAGTAGAGCCCCGATCCGGGCTTGCTCGACCCAGAGATGCCTTGCGCTACGGCAAGGGCGCCCCGCATCGCGGCGCGGCGATGCACGTCGCTGTCCCCGGCGTTGCGGTCATAGATCGTCACGACGACCTTGGTGAGGTATTCGTGCTGGCCGTCAGCGGCCAGACTCGCGTTCCACGCGAAGGACTTCAAGGCTCTGGCCGCATCCTGGGGAGGTGCAGCGGTGGAGATGCGGACGACGGCATGGTTGACGTTGGACCCGTCGTCCTTCGCGCCGACGAGCTTGCTGGCGTCGTAGGAACCACCGGTGTCACCGAACGCGACATTGACGCCCGCGCCGTTCGCCTGGTCGACCACCTCGGACGCCGCCGCGATGTAGTCCGCGGACGCGTTGACGTCGAGCGACAGGACGACGGGGGCGCAACGCACTCCCCACGGCGTGCCGACAGCGAGCGGCAGTCCTCGCGGCCCGCCGAACGTGCTGTAGCCAGCGGCGGCGAGATTCATCGGTGCCGGCGGTTGGGGTGCTGCCGCAGCTGTCTCCGAGCTATGAGCCCGGACAGTGAGGAACCCGGCCAGCACGACCACCACCGCCACCGCGACGCCCACGACGACGAAGGTCGACCGGTGCGATGTCGGTGGGGGTGACACGAGCCGAGGCGTCGCCAGGTTGCCCCACTGGTCGACCCCGTGCCGCCCGCCGCCACCTCCGGGACGGCTCGGGTCATACCCGCTGGGGGCCAGATCCGTGGGTTGGCCCATGACGGCGGGTCCGGCTGGCTCTGGACCAGTTATCACGGTCGGGGCGATCGGCTCGGGTACATATTCCGGGGCGGCCTGGGCCGGAGGTGCCACCGGCTGGGGTGCGTGGGTCTGGGGTGCGTAGGTCTGCGGTGCGTATGTCACCGCGGCCGTCCTCCGTTGCGCGGCGAACGGGTCGGGCACCGGTGCCGGCATTGCGCGCTGCGGCGCGTAGCCGGGGGCGTACCCGGGCGGCGCGTACGCCGGCGACTCGGGCTGCGGTGTCGACGAGGGGAGGGTCGCAGGCACCGGGGGTGACGCAGGAGTTCCGTCCGGAAGGAATCCCGGTGGCGGGGCGTCGGGCATCGCGACATCGTGCCCGTCCTGCTGCGGATCCGTCACGCGTCAGTCCCCCATCCCCGCCGTACGGTCGCGCGTGCATCGTGTGCATGCAGACGGAGGCGATGGCCCCCACCAGCGATGACATCGTCATCGGCACCTCACCGGCCGCCCTGTAGCGCCGTGGCCCGACTCTCCTCCGAGCGCCGGATCTCCGCGGCGGCCGGCACTAGGGTCGGCCCCATGGTCCTGCCGCCCAAGCTGCTGCTCCTCGACTCCGCCTCGCTCTACTTCCGTGCCTTCTACGGCATGAAGGACCCGGTCCTGGCGCCCGACGGCACACCTGTGCAGGCGGTGCGCGGGTTCCTCGACTACATCAGCCGCCTGGTCGGCGACCACGGCGCGACGCGGCTCGTCTGCTGCTGGGACGACGACTGGCGACCGGAGTTCCGGGTGGCCGCCATCCCGTCGTACAAGGCCCACCGGGTGGCTGACCCTGAGGCCAACGCCGAGGAGGTGCCCGACACCCTCGCCCCGCAGGTCCCGATCATCGCTGCGGCCCTGGCCGCGTTCGGGATCGCGCGGATCGGGGTGCCGGGCTACGAGGCCGACGACGTGATCGGCACCCTCGCAGCGCAGTCGACCGCGCCGACCGACGTCGTGTCCGGTGACCGCGACCTGTTCCAGGTCGTCGACGACGCTCGCGCGGTCCGTGTGCTCTACACGGCGAAAGGTGGCGTCGCGCGCGCCGACGAGATCGACGAGGGCGCGGTCGCCGAGCGCTACGGCATCCCCGGACGGTCCTACGCCGATTTTGCGGCTCTGCGCGGCGACCCCTCCGACGGGCTTCCCGGGGTCCCGGGGATCGGTGAGAAGACGGCTGCTGCGCTCATCAACCAGTACGGCGACCTCGCCGGTGTCATCGCTGCAGCCGAGTCGGGCGACCCCGGCGCACGAGCGTCAGTGCTCGGGAAGATCCTGGCCGCCCGCGACTATCTGGCGGTGGCACCGAAGGTGGTGGCGGTCGCGACCGACGTACCCCTTCCGGCCTACGACGACGCGCTCCCCGCCACCCCCGCAGACCCCGCGGCGCTGGCCGCGCTGAGCGAGCGATGGAACCTCGGCACCCCGGTCGCGCGACTGACAGCTGTGCTGGCCCGCTGACGCGAGCACCGCGCTGACGTAGGCCCGGGTCCGACGTCGCAGAGTGCCTGCGGCTGTGCGGTTATGAGCCTCTCGGGCTACGGATTCTGGCTGACGTAGTGCTGCGCGATCTGCTGCGTCGCGCGGACGCCGTTCGCCCACACGATGACGACGACCTGCCCGTGCGTCCAGCCGACGACCGTGATATTGGTGGTGCGCGCCCGGTCGGCCACCTCAACCTTCGTGCCGGCCAGGGTGCTGGGCGTGCAGGCTTTCTGCGCGAAGCAGTCGACCATGAGCGGGACGAACTGCTCACGGCCCGCCGCCGGCACCGTGTCGGTGAACCGATAGATCTCGACACCGCCGACAGTCTTGCCCTGGTAGTCCAGGGTGCGGCTGATGCCGCCTGCGAAGACGGCGCTGACCGTCGCCTGCGCCCCGCTGGCCGCCATCGCGATGTCGGCCAGCGGGTCGGCCTCGTGGACCAGCGGCGTCAGTGCGGACAGCACCGGGCCGGGCAGCAGCGCGAACATCGCCGCGGGCACTGGACGCCGACGCGGACGATGCGGCAGGAAGCGACGACGCATCGCTGGCCGACGACGCACGGCGCCTCTCTCACGTCACAGCGACGCAACCTCGCCCACCCGGCCCCGACCACCCCAACGGAAGTTCTTGACCCCTCAGGTCCCCCAGTGCCCTTCAAGGGCACTTCCTGACCACACGTCGTGATCGTGGTCGAGTCGGCGACGGGTCAGACTGAGGAGAAGGAGACGACGCCGCGCTTGACCGCGTCGACCGCCTGGCGGGCTGTCTTCGACAGCTCGTTGCCCTCGGGGGTCTTGAGGGAGCCGGCCGCGTCGGCGATCTGGCCGAGCAGGTCGGCAAGCATCTTGCACCACCGTACGAAGTCACCCGCCGCGAGGTCGACGTCACGCAGCACCGGTTCGAGACGGTGACCCGACGCCCACCGGAACGCCGCCCACGCGAACCCGAGATCGGGCTCGCGCAGAAAGGACACGCGCTCCTCGGCCTCGAGATCGGACAGCTCCCCCCACACCTTGACCGTGTTGGCGAGCACCTCGCGGGCCCGTCCCTCGGGGAGCTTCGGTGGCACGGCGTCGTCGGACTGCCGCGCCTCGAAAACGAGCACCGACGCGCAGGCGGCGAGCTCCGGCGCGGTGAGCCCGACCCACAGCCCTTGCCGCAGGCACTCGGCCGCGACGAGGTCCATGTCGTTGTAGAGCCGCTGCAGCATGCGCCCTGCATCGGTGACCACGGCGGTGTCGTCGTCGGTCGAGAGATAGCCCAGGCGCGCCAGGATCGCGCATACCCGGTCGAACTGCCGCGCGATGGAGTTGGTCCGGCTCTCGACCCGACGCTCGAGCCCTCGGGTCTCGCGGTCGAGACGGATGTAGCGCTCAGCCCAGCGGGCGTGCTGCTCGCGCTCGTCGCAGCCGTGGCACGGGTGCTGGCGGATCAGGCGCCGAAGCTCGAGCACCTGCGCGTCCTCACCCGTGCCGCCACGTGGTTTGCGCGGCCGGTCGACGCGTACGTCACCCACGGTCTCGCGCAGCCGCGCAGCGAGGTCGCGCCGGGAGTTGGCCGACCTGGGGTTGAAGAGCTTGGGGATCCTGATGTTCTCGAGCGGTTCGACCGGCGCCGGGAAGTCGACGACGGAGAGCCGCTTGACCTGGCGGTCGTAGGTGAGCACCGACGGTCGCGGGTCGTCCCGCTCGTGCAGGCCAGGGTCGATCACCACAGCGAGCCCGCTGCGACGCCCGGCCGGGATGACAATGACATCACCGGGTTTGAGCGCTGCGAGGGAGTCTGCGGCCGCTGCGCGCCGACGGACCGCACCGTCACGCGCGAGCTCCTTCTCCCGGTCCGTGAGGCGTCGGCGCAGCTCGGCATACTCGGAGAAGTCGCCGAGGTGGCAGATCATCGCGTCCTGATAGCCGGTGAGCGCGTCCTCCTGCTTGCGCACCTGCTTCGCGAGGCCGACGACGGCCCGGTCGGCCTGGAACTGCGCGAACGATGTCTCGAGCAGCTCGCGGGCCGCGTGGTGCCCGACCGAGCCGACGAGGTTGACCGCCATGTTGTAGGACGGCTTGAACGAGGACCGCAGCGGATAGGTACGCGTCGACGCGAGCCCCGCCAGCGCCGACGGGTCGAAACCCTGGTGCCACACGACGACGGCGTTGCCCTCGACGTCGATGCCACGGCGGCCAGCACGGCCGGTGAGCTGGGTGTACTCCCCCGGTGTCACGTCGGCGTGGGTCTCGCCGTTCCACTTGGACAGCTTCTCCAGCACCACCGAGCGGGCCGGCATGTTGATCCCCAGGGCGAGGGTCTCGGTCGCGAAGACCATCTTGACCAGACCCTGCTGGAAGAGCTCCTCGACCGTCTCCTTGAACGTCGGCAGCATGCCCGCATGGTGGCTAGCGAAGCCGCGCTCGAGACCGTCGAGCCACTCGAGATAGCCCAGCACCTGCAGGTCCTCCTGGGGCAGGTCGGCGCAGCGTGCCTCGACGATCCCACGGATGACGAGCCGCTCCTCGTTGGACGTCAGTCGAAGGCCGGCGGCCAGACACTGCTCGACCGCTGCCGTGCAGCCGACTCGGCTGAAGATGAACGTGATCGCCGGCAGCAGCTTGTCGCGGTTGAGCCGCTCGACCATCTCGTGACGCAACGGCACGTTGATGCCCCGCGGCCGTCTGCCGCCGCGGCCTGGCCGCGGACCGCTCGCCCGGTAGTCACCGTCGCGACGCGCGTCGCGCGTCATCTTCGCGATCCGCTCGTCGTCGCGCGCGAGCCGCACGAGC
>JANXWJ010000178.1 GCA_025351185.1 Candidatus Nanopelagicales bacterium | reverse complement strand
CGTTTCCCACCCCGGGAAACGACCACACGACCAAGATCACGGAAGGCGGAGACGGAGGGGAGGGGGTTGGGCGAGGTTGGTGAGGGTGGGCTGTGTGATGTACGGGGTAGGGCTCGCGGGTTGACGCTCGCGCGCGGGCGCTGTCACCCTGGGTTCAGCGGCAGCCCCCCATGCGCGGCCGCGTGCACCACCTGTGAACTCACGCCGGTGACGGCGTACCCGTCGTGCGCCCGAGCAGGCGCTGAACAAGACACGCGTCAAGGGAGACCCGATGTCGAAGGCGATCTATGGCTATCTGGGGGGTGCTGACGCCCAGCTCGTGTCGGAGGTGGCGCGGCTGCGCCGCCGGGTCCGTGAGCTCGAAGAGCAGGTCATGGCCTACGAGGCCGACCTGGCCGTCCCGGTCGAGATCGTCGCGCTGCGTGACACCGACCTCGATGTCGCCCTGCGCGAGCTCGGCTCGGCCGAGCCGGTCCTCACCTGATCGACGTACGCGGGACCGGGTCGACGTACGCGATCGAGGTCGGTCGGACGCAACCGCACGATCGCGGGGTGTGGTGTGTCTGACCGCGTCCTGGTGCGGCGAGGGTAGGGTGGGGCTCCTTCCCCGGACGCTCGATCCCCTGACCCGTTGACGCCACGCGCCTGGAGCCTTTCTCTTGCATCTCAAGAGCCTCACCCTGCGCGGTTTCAAGTCCTTCGCGTCGTCCACGACGCTGCACTTCGAGCCGGGCATCACCTGCGTCGTCGGACCCAACGGCTCCGGCAAGTCCAACGTCGTCGACGCCATCGCCTGGGTCATGGGCGAGCAGGGTGCCAAGAGCCTGCGCGGCGGCAAGATGGAAGACGTCATCTTCGCCGGCACGGCCGGGCGCCCGCCGCTCGGTCGCGCCGAGGTGCTCCTCACGATCGACAACCACGACGGCGTGCTCCCCATCGAGTACTCCGAGGTGACGATCTCGCGGACGATGTTTCGCAACGGCGGGTCGGAGTACGCCATCAACGGCACTCCGTGCCGGCTGCTCGACGTCCAGGAGCTGCTCTCGGACTCCGGCATCGGGCGCGAGATGCACGTCATCGTCGGTCAGGGAAAGCTCGACGACATCCTCACGGCCTCGCCGGAGGAGCGCCGCGGGTTCGTGGAGGAGGCGGCCGGTGTCCTCAAGCACCGCAAGCGCAAGGAGAAGGCGCTGCGCAAGCTCGACTCCATGCAGGCCAACCTCACCCGGCTGCAGGACCTCACGAGCGAGCTGCGCCGCCAGCTCAAGCCGCTGGGCAAGCAGGCCGAGGTCGCCCGTCGCGCCGCGGTGATCCAGGCCGACCTGCGCGACTCACGACTGCGCCTGCTCGCTGATGACCTCGTCAGCCTTCGGGGCGCTGTGCAGCAGGAGGTCGCTGACGAGACCGCGCTGCGCGACCGTCGTGCGGAGGTCGAGGCCGAGCTCGCCGGCGCCACCGCGCGCGAGGCCGTGCTCGAGGCCGAGATCGCCGACGAGGCGCCGACTCTCAACCGGGCGCAGGAGACGTGGTATCGCCTCTCGAGCCTGCGCGAGCGGGTGCGCAGCACCGCCGACCTCGCGGGCGAGCGGGTGCGCCACCTCCAGCCCGAGCCCGAGGACGATCGCCGCGGGCGTGAGCCCGAGGAGCTCGAGAACGAAGCGCGTGACGCGCGCGAGCAGGAGACCGAGCTCGCCCGGCAGGTCGCAGCCGACCGGGAGGTCCTCGCCGCCGCCGTCACGACCCGTGGCCAGTCCGAGGCCGATCACGCTGCTGAGGAGCGACGCCTCGTCGCGCTCGTACGTGCGGCGTCGGACCGCCGCGAGGGTCTCGTACGTCTCACCGGCCAGGTCAACGCCGCGACCTCTCGGCTCGAGGCTCGCGCCGCCGAGGTCGAGCGCCTGAGCGCCCAGCACGCCGATGCCCGGGCTCGCGCCGACAAGGCAACTGCTGACTTCCAGGCTCTCGAGACACAGGTTGCCGGCCTCGACGAGGGAGAAGTCGGGCTCGACGAGGAGCACGAGATCGCGGCGACGTCCCTTGCCGACGCCGAGAGCCGGGTGCAGTCGCTGCGCCTCGAGGAGCAGGAGGCCGAGCGGGAGCGCCACGCGCTCACCGCCCGCGTCGAGGCGCTCGAGCTCGGTCTCGCACGCAAGGACGGCGGGGCCGCGCTGCTCGCCGCCGGCGAGCGGCTCTCGGGCGTCCTGGGCACGGTCGCTGCCCTCGTCCACGTCGAGCCGGGCTACGAGGCGGCCGTGTCTGCGGCCTTGGGCCCGCTGGCCGACGCCGTCGCCGTCGGGTCCGTCGACCACGCGGTCGACGCGCTGTCCCTGCTCAAGACCGACGACGCCGGTCGTGCCTCGATGCTCGTCGGTGGCGCTGCCTCACCTGAGCGCGGCTCCTGGCCGTCGCTGCCCGCCGGTGCCCGCTGGGCCGTGGACCTCGTGCGCACTGCCGACTCCCTGCGGGGATCGGTCGACGTCGCGCTGTCGCGTGTCGCGGTCGTCGACGACCTAGCTGCGGCGCGGTCGCTCGCTGCCTCTGGCGACCTTGTGGCCGTCACCCGCGCCGGAGACCTCGTCTCCGCTGGTGTCGTGCTCGGCGGGTCGGCCACCTCGCCGTCGCTGCTCGAGGTCCAGGCCGCGGTCGACGAGGCACGAGAGCAGCTCACCGCCGTCGTCCACCGGTGCGAGCGCGTGCGGTTCGAGCTCGGCACCGCGGGCGAGACCCTCACGTCGGCGCAGCGACGGGTCGAGGCGGCACTCTCCCGGCTGCATGAGTCTGACGCGCGCATGGCGGCCGTCGCCGAACAGCTCGGCCAGCTCGGATCTGCAGCCCGAGCAGCAGCAGGTGAGGCCGAGCGCATCGCTGCCGGCATCACTGCCGCGAGCGCCGCGCGCGACGCCGACCGGAGCACCTGCGACGAGCTCTCCGGGCGCCTCGTGGCGGCGCAGGAGGCACCCGATGAGGGCGAGCCGTCGACCAGCGAGCGAGAGCGCCTCGCCGAGGTCGCGATGCACGCGCGACAGACCGAGGTCGATGCGCGCCTCGCCGTACGCACCGGAGAGGAGCGCGCCCGCGCCCTCGCCGGACGTGCTGAGCAGCTCGAGCAGGCCGCCGCCGCCGAGCGCAACGCGCGAGCCGCGTCGGCCGCCCGTCGCGCGGCTCGAGCCCGCGCGTCAGCGGTCGCCGCCGCCGTACAGATCGGAGCGCGCGCGACACTCGCCCGTCTCGAGGTGTCGCTGGCCATCGCGTCCAGCGAGCGCGACGCCGCGGAGCAGGCACGCACGGTCCGCGAGGGCGAGCTCCTCGGCCTCCGAGGTCGCACCCGAGAGCTGCAGACCGAGCTCGAGGCGCTCACCTCCTCGGTGCACCGCGACGAGATGGCGAGAGCCGAGCAGCGGCTGCGCATCGAGGCTCTCGAGGTCAAGGCGATGGAGGACTTCGGCGTCGATGCCGAGTCCCTCGAGCTCGAGTACGGTCCCGGCGTCGAGGTGCCACCGTCCGGCGTCGCGCCGGGCGACGAGGTCGACCCCGACGAGCCCGAGCCGGAGCCCTATCCGTACGTCCGCTCCGAGCAGGAGAAGCGCTTGCGCGGGGCCGAGAAGTCGCTGGCGCTGCTGGGGAAGGTCAACCCGCTGGCCCTCGAGGAGTTCTCGGCGCTCGAGGAGCGTCACCGCTTCCTCAACGAGCAGCTCGACGACCTCAAGCGCTCGCGCGACGAGCTGCTGTCGATCATCTCCGACGTCGACGAGCGCGTGCAGCAGGTGTTCGCCGAGGCCTACGCCGACACCGAGCGCGAGTTCGAGCGGATCTTCGCGCGGCTCTTCCCCGGTGGTGAGGGTCGCCTGTTCCTCACCGACCCCAGCGACATGCTCAACACCGGCATCGAGGTCGAGGCGCGCCCGCCCGGCAAGAAGGTGAAGCGGCTCTCGCTGCTCTCCGGCGGCGAGCGGTCGCTGACCGCGGTGGCGTTCCTCGTCGCGCTGTTCAAGGCTCGACCGAGCCCGTTCTACATCATGGACGAGGTCGAGGCGGCGCTCGACGACGTCAACCTGCAGCGACTGCTGTCGATCTTGGAGGAGCTCCGAGAAGACTCTCAGCTCCTGGTCATCACGCACCAGAAGCGCACCATGGAGATCGCCGATGCGCTCTACGGCGTCTCGATGCGGGGCGACGGCGTGACCACCGTCATCGGCCAGCGCCTGCGCGACCTCCATGACGGCGAGCGCGAGCCCGGTGACGTCGACGTCACCGAGTCCGCGTCGCTGCCGGCCTGATGGTTCGGAGCCGGGGATGCACGCACTGGCGCAGCGCATCGATGCTCTGCTGACCCGTCGTAGCGTCGCCCTCGGCGCGGGCCTCATCGTCGTCGTCGGGCTCGTCTCGGCGGTGCTCAACATCGTGCTCGGCCACTATCCGCAGACGTTGGTCGGTACGACGCTGGCACCGGACTACCTCGCGCACTGGACCGGCGGTCGGCTCCTCCTCGACGGCCGCACCGGGGTGCTCTACGACAGCGGGATCCAGCACCAGCTGCAGCTCCCGGTCAGCGGCGGGGCACCGGAGGTGTCGTGGTTCGTCGGTCCGCCGATCGCCGCGTTGCTCTTCGCGCCCTTCGCGGCACTGCCCTATCTCGCCAGCGTGATCGCGTGGAGCCTCGTCTCCGTCTCGCTGCTCGTCGCGTCGATGCTGCTCATGCGCCCAATGCTGCCGCGACTCGGTGGCTCGCTCTACGCAGTCGTCGTGCTTGCGGTGGCGGCGACCCAGCCGGTGCTCGAGGCGGTCGGGGTGGGGCAGGACTCGGCGCTGAGCCTGTTCCTGTGGGCGAGCGGGTTGCGCCTGTTTCGCGCCGGACGCGACGGCTGGGCCGGCGCCGTGCTCGCGATCGGCATGGTCAAGCCGCAGTTGTTCGTGCTCGTCCCGCTCGTGCTGCTCACCCAGCGACGCTGGCGCGGGCTGGCCGGCTGGAGCGCATCCGCCTCCGCACTGCTCGGACTGTCGTTGGTGGTCCTCGGCCCCTCGGTGCTACGCGACTGGGTGACGATGCTGCGCTCGGACCAGTATCAGGACGTCATCCAGTCCGGTCAGGCGTGGATGATGCAAGGGGTCCCCTCCCTGTTCGCGGCCATCGCGCCGCCGCAATTTTCCGGTGCCGCGCAGGCCGCGGGCTATCTCGTCTCCGCCGCCCTCGTCGCGGCGCTGACCCTCGTGGCCTGGCGCGCACCCCGAGTGGTCCTGCCCGTGTGGACCCTCACCTGCCTCACCACGGTCGTGGCCTCGCCGCACCTGCTCGGCTATGACCTCGTCATGGCGCTGCCCGCTCTGCTCTACCTCCTCGACCGTCACGACGTGCGCGCGGTCCGCGTGTGGCTGGTCGTCCTCGTGGCTCTGTCCTGGTCGAGCCTGCCGCGGCACCGCTGGGCCGGCACGGCCTTGTGGCCCTGGGTCGCGGTGGCCGCCTCCTGGTGCACGATCCCCCTGCTCGCGCTGTGGGCGGTGCTGTGGCGAGACTGCCGAGCGCTGCCGGAAGACGGCGTCGTGACTGCGCCGCTCGAGGGTGCCGAGGTCCTCGGGTGATGCGCTGCCGGCTCGCCCGTGGCGGGCCGACGAGCGACTCGATGGGAGGATGACGCTCGTGACCAACGCTCTGACGTACGTCCTCATCGCCCTGGCCGTCGTGGTCCTGGGCGTCCTCGCCGCCGTGTCCCTCGTGCGCGGTCGGAGTCGTCGTGCGCCGACCCTGCCGTCGATCACACCCCCGGCGCAGCCGACCCACGAGCCGTCGTCGAACGTCGCCCTGGTCTCCGACACGTCCGCGGGGACAGACCTGCTCGAGGCGCCCGCGGCGCGCGGGCTCGACCGACCCGAGCCCGGCGCCGGACGGCTCGCCCGGCTCCGCGCCCGGCTGGCCGGCTCGAACAACGCCGTCGGCAAGGGTCTGCTCGCGCTGCTCACCCGCGACCGGCTCGACGACGCCACGTGGGAGGCGGTCGAGGAGACGCTGCTCGCCTCCGACCTCGGGGTGGCCCCCACCCAGGAGCTGCTCGAGCGGCTCAAGCTGCGCACCCGGGTCGAGAGCATCGCCGACGCTGACGGAGCCCGCCGCCTGCTGCGTGAGGAGCTGCTCGCCCTCGTCGACCCCAGCCTGGACCGTTCGCTCGCGACGCACACCGATGCCGCGCGTCCCGCCGTCGTGCTCGTGGTCGGCGTCAACGGCACCGGCAAGACCACGACCACCGGCAAGCTCGCGCGCGTGCTCGTCGCTGACGGGCGCACAGTCGTTCTCGGCGCGGCCGACACGTTCCGCGCGGCGGCCCGCCCGCAGCTGCAGACCTGGGGCGACCGGGTCGGCGCCACCGTCATCACCGGCCCTGAAGGTGCCGACCCAGCAGCTGTGGCGTTCGATGCCGTCAAGCACGCGGTCGAGGAAGGCGCCGACGTCTGCCTCATCGACACCGCCGGACGCCTGCACACCAAGACCGGCCTCATGGACGAGCTCGGCAAGGTCAAGCGCGTCATCGAGAAGCAGGCGCCGGTCGACGAAGTGCTCCTCGTGCTCGACGCCACCACCGGCCAGAACGGGCTGCGCCAGGCGCAGGTCTTCTCCGAAGTCGTCCACGTCACGGGAATCGTGCTCACCAAGCTCGACGGCACCGCCAAGGGCGGCATCGTCGTGGCCGTGCAGCGCGAGCTCGGTGTGCCCGTCAAGCTCGTCGGTCTCGGCGAAGGGCCTGACGACCTGGCCCCCTTCGACGCCGAAGCCTTCGTCGACGCCCTCCTCGACTGACCCGCCGCCGACTCCTGCAAGCCCCGAGCCCGAGCCCCGGCCCGCGACCCGGTTCTGGGTGCGGCCTGCGACCAGAGGGCGATGTCGGGTGTGACCGGGTTCGTCGTGCGCCGTACGGGTGGTGGGGCGGCGACGGACACACCGGTGTAACACCGGACGGCGAAACGTCACCGCCGCGAAACACCGGGCGCAGTGCCCGGCAACACGATCCCGATGTAGTTCCCTCAGGTCGGCGCAGCGGCGCGTCGGGTGCAGCTAGACGCGCCCTTCGCGTCTCTGCTCTTGTCGGGAGGAGACAGATCCATGGAGTTGAACTCCGGTGACACCGCCTGGGTCCTGGCCAGCACGGCACTCGTGCTGCTCATGACACCGGGCCTCGCGTTCTTCTACGGCGGCATGACCAAGGCAAAGAGCACCCTGAACATGATGATGATGTCGTTCATCACGATCTGCATCGTCAGTGTGGTCTGGGTCATCTACGGCTTCTCGATGGCGTTCGGCAGCACGTCGGACCGCGGCTGGGTCGGCGACTTCGAATGGTCCAGCCTGGGCGGGTCGGTCAACGCGCTGACCAACAACGGCGGTCCCTACGGGATCCCGCTGCTCGCGTTCGCCGGTTTCCAGCTCATGTTCGCCGTCATCACGCCGGCCCTCATCAGCGGCGCCATCGCCGACCGCGCGAAGTTCCTCACCTGGGGCATCTTCGTCACCATCTGGGTCACGATCGTCTACTTCCCGGTCGCGCACTGGGTCTTCGACTTCGGCGACAAGGCTGAGGACGGCACGATCACAGGTGCTGGTTGGCTCGCTGCCAGGGGCGTCGAGGACTTCGCCGGCGGAACCGCCGTCCACATCAACGCCGGTGCCGCGGGTCTCGCCCTCGCCATCGTGCTCGGCCGCCGCGTCGGCTTCAAGAAGAACCCGACCCGGCCCCACAGCCTGCCGCTGGTGCTCATCGGTGCCGGTCTCCTGTGGTTCGGCTGGTTCGGCTTCAACGCCGGATCGGCCCTCGGCGCCAACGGCCTCGCCGCGCTGGCCCTGATGAACACCCAGGTCGCGACCGCCGCCGGTCTCGGGGGCTGGCTCCTCGTGGAGAAGCTGCGCGACGGCCACCCGACGAGCCTGGGTGCCGCATCCGGTGCCGTCGCTGGCCTCGTCGCGATCACCCCGGCCTGTGCGTTCATCGCCCCGTGGGCAGCCGTGCTCCTCGGCGTGCTCGCCGGCGCGATCTGCTCGCTCGCCGTGGGCCTGAAGTACGTCCTCAACTTCGACGACTCGCTCGACGTCGTCGGCGTCCACCTGGTCGGTGGAATCGTCGGCTGCCTGTTCGTCGGCTTCTTCGGCACGCCCGCCGTCAACTCCCTCGGTCTCAAGGGTCTGTTCTACGGCGGCGGGTTCGAGCTCCTCGGCAAGCAGGCGCTCGGTGCGTTCTCCGTGCTGGCGTACTCCTTCATCGTGACGCTGATCCTCGGCTTCCTGCTGGAGCAGACGATCGGGTTCCGCATCAGCCGTGACGCCGAGCTCGAGGGCATCGACCTCACCGAGCACGCGGAGTCGGCGTACGAGTTCGACACCTACGCAGGTGGCGGGACCTACGGTGGCGGCACGACCACCCTCAAGGAAAAGATCGCTCTCAACACCGCAGACGAGGAGGTCCCGGCATGAAGCTCGTCACCGCGATCATCAAGCCGTTCAAGCTCGACGACGTGAAGTCGGCCCTCGAGGCCTATGGCATCCAGGGCATGACAGTCTCGGAGGCCAGCGGCTACGGCCGTCAGCGCGGCCACACCGAGGTCTACCGAGGGGCGGAGTACACCGTCGACCTCGTGCCCAAGGTGCGCCTCGAGGTCCTGGTCGAGGACCATGATGCCGACTCGGTCGTCGAGGTCATCGTGAAGTCGGCGCAGACCGGGCGCATCGGTGACGGGAAGGTGTGGTCGGTCCCCGTCGACACCGTCGCCCGGGTCCGCACCGGCGAGCGCGGCTCGGACGCACTGTAAGTCCAGGAAAGTCACTGAGACACGAGGGGGGCACCCGGTGCGGGTCACGGCAGACGAGGCGACGAACACCTACGCCGAGGCCCGCGCCGAGCTCCTTGCACGTCCGGGAGCGCTCGGTGCCGCACGGCGCCGGGCGCTCACCGCGCTCACCGACGACTGGTTGCACGCGCTCTATGTCGCCTCCGGAGCGGGGGAGATCGGGGCCGCCCTCGTCGCGATCGGTGGCCTCGGTCGTGGAGACCTCGCACCCGGCAGCGACCTCGACCTGCTGCTGCTCCACAACCCCAACGTCTCGGCGTCCGAGGTCAACTCGGTCGCCGACAAGCTCTGGTATCCCGTGTGGGACGCCGGGCTCAGGCTCGACCACTCGGTCCGTGCGCCCGCCGAGGCCCGCCGCCTCGCAGCGCAGGACATCAAGGTCGTCCTCGGGCTCCTCGATGCCCGCACGGTCGTGGGTGACGACGCCCTCACGAAGTCCCTGCGCGAGTCGGTGCTCGGTGACTGGCGCGCCCTCGCGCCGCGTCGCCTCGACGAGCTGCGTCTCGGCGTCGAGGAGCGCATCGCACGGTCCGGCGAGCTCGCGCACCTGCTCGAGCCGGACCTCAAGGAGAGCTATGGCGGTCTTCGCGACCTCGTTGCGCTCCGTGCCGTCGCGGCGTCATGGGTGACCGATGCGCCGGTCGCTGCCCTGGCGCCCCATCGCGACCTGCTGCTTGACGTGCGCGACGCCCTGCACCTCGTGGCCGGTCGTCCCACCGATCGTCTGCTCCAGCAGGAGCAGACCGCAGTGGCGCAGCGCCTCGATCTTCAGGGCCTGGACCCCGCTGACTCCCTGCTCCGCCAGGTGTCGACCGCGGGTCGCGCCGTCGCCTACGCCGCCGACACGACGTGGCACCGCGTGGAGCGGCTGACCCGGCGATCCGGTGTGCGCGGCGGGATCGCGGCCACGGCTCACAAGCTTCGAGGGACCCGCACCGACCGGGCGCCGCTCGCTGACGGCGTCGTCGTCCAGGACGGCGAGGTGGTGCTGGCCACGGAGGCGCGACCCGAGCGCGATGCCGTCCTCATCCTGCGTGCGGCCGCAGCTGCGGCGCAGGCCGGGCTCCGGCTCGCACCGCACGCCGTCGACCGCCTGGCCCGTGACTCGGCACCGCTGCCCGAGCCGTGGCCGGCCAGTGCACGCGATGCCCTCGTCTCGCTGCTCGGCGCCGGGCGTGCCGCGATCCCGGTGTGGGAGGCGCTCGACCAGGCTGATGTGTGGAGCCGGCTCATCCCGGAGTGGTCAGTCGTACGCAGCGCGCCGCAGCGCAACCCCGTGCACCGGTTCACCGTCGACCGCCACCTCGTCGAGACCGCGATCCAGTCGGTCGCGCACGCACGCCGCGTCGGGCGTCCTGACCTGCTGCTGATCGGTGCACTGCTGCACGACATCGGCAAGGGCCGCCCGGGAGACCACACCGACAACGGCATCTCGATCGTGCAGAGTCTCGCGCCGCGGATGGGCTTCTCGCCCGAGGACTGCGACGTCCTCGTCTCCCTCGTCCGCAACCACCTGCTCCTGCCCGAGACTGCGACCCGCCGCGACCTCGACGACCCGTCGACCGTGGCCGGGGTCGCGGCTGCGGTGGAGACCCAGGACGTGCTGGACCTGCTGCACGCGCTCACCGAGGCCGACGCGGCTGCGACCGGGCCGGCAGCCTGGAGCGACTGGAAGAAGGTGCTCATCGACGACCTCGTCGTGCGCACGCGCCACGAGCTAGCCGGGCGTCCGCAGCCCGAGGCACCGCGTACGACCCAGGCGCAGCTCAAGCTCGCCGAGGCGGTGCGCCTGCTGTCGTCCGAGGGCGTGGCTGTCCTCCTCGACGAGGACGAGGGCACGTCGATCACCACCGTCACCGTCGCGGCACCTGACCGGACCGGCCTGCTGTCCACGGTGGCGGGCGTGCTGTCGCTGCACCGGCTGCAGGTACGCGGTGCGCAGGTCGACACCGTCACCGCCCCCGACGGCTCGCGCCGGGCAGTCCAGGTGTGGACCGTGACCCCTGCCTACGGCGACCCGCCTCCGGTCGAGCGGCTGCGGGAGGACGTCACGCGCGCCGTCGCAGGATCGCTCGACGTGGCGTCGCGGCTCGACGCTCGCGACCAGGCGTGTGCCGCGCCGCGTGAGGTCGCCGCACCGCGGGTCGACCTCGTACCGGGTGCGAGCGAGCGCGCCACCGTGCTCGAGGTCCGCGCGCACGACGCACCGGCCCTGCTGCACCGCGTCACGCGCGCGATCGCCGCCGCCGACGTCACGATCACGGCGGCTCGTGTCGCGACCCTCGGGTCCGAGGTCGTCGACGTGTTCTACCTCGTCGACCGCGACGGCGCCGTGCTGTCCGAGGCCCGCGCCGCGACCGTACGGGTAACCGTCCTCGGAGCGCTCGAACCTCGATGACCCCGTCGGGTCGCCGAGCCGGTGCCTGCGGCCCGGGTCGGCGGCGACGCTCGGTTACCCTGGGCCTCGGCCCGTGGGCCGCCGTACGAGCACCGCACCCCTGACGTCAGGACGATCGTTGTTCACCTCGCTCTCCGACCGCCTCACCGCCACGTTCAAGAACCTGCGCGGCAAGGGACGCCTGACCGAGGCCGACGTCGACGCGACGGTCAAGGAGATCCGCACCGCCCTCCTCGAGGCCGATGTCGCGCTTCCTGTCGTCCGCGAGTTCACGGCGAAGGTCCGCCAGCGCGCGCTCGGTGACGAGGTCAACCGCGCGCTCAACCCCGCGCAGCAGGTCGTCAAGATCGTCCACGAAGAGCTCGTCGGCATCCTCGGTGGCGAGACCCGCAGGCTGCGACTGGCCAAGAACCCGCCCACCGTGATCCTGCTCGCGGGTCTTCAGGGCGCCGGCAAGACGACGCTGGCGGGCAAGCTCGCCCGTCACCTCAAGGACGCCGGTCACACCCCTCTCCTGGTCGCCGCTGACCTCCAGCGCCCGAACGCCGTCGACCAGCTCGCCGTGGTTGCCGAGCGAGCCGGCGTCGCGGTCCACGCGCCCGAGCCCGGCAATGGCGTCGGTGACCCGGTCGCGGTCGCGCGCAGTGGTCTCGAGCTCGCGAAGTCCCAGCACTACGACGTCGTGATAGTCGACACCGCAGGCCGTCTCGCGATCGACGCCGAGCTCATGGACCAGCTGCGTCGCGTGCGCGACGCCGTTCAGCCCGACGAGACGCTGCTCGTCGTCGACGCGATGATCGGCCAGGACGCAGTCCAGACGGCTGCCGCGTTCGACGACGCGGTGGGCATCGACGGCGTGGTGCTCTCGAAGCTCGACGGTGACGCTCGCGGTGGTGCAGCCCTGTCCGTCGTCTCGGTCACCGGCAAGCCGATCCTGTTCGCGTCGGTGGGCGAGAAGGTCACCGACCTCGAGACGTTCCACCCCGACCGGATGGCCTCTCGCATTCTCGACATGGGTGACGTGCTCACCCTCATCGAGACTGCGGAGAAGGCGTTCGACGCCGAGCAGGCCGAGCGCATGGCCAGCAAGGTGGCCAAGGGCGACGACTTCACCCTCGAGGACTTCCTCGAGCAGATGATGAGCCTCAAGAAGATGGGCTCGCTCACCAAGCTGCTCGGCATGCTGCCGGGCATGGGCGAGATGAAGTCCCAGCTCGACTCTCTCGACGAACGCGAGCTCGACCGGGTCGCGGCGATCATCCGCTCGATGACGCCTGCGGAGCGTGGCGACCACACGATCCTCAACGGCTCGCGGCGCGCACGTATCGCCCGCGGCGCAGGCGTCGAGGTCTCGGCGGTCAACCAGCTCGTGGAGCGGTTCATCGAGTCGCAGAAGATGATGAAGCAGATGCGCGCCGGTGGCGGCATGCCCGGGATGCCGGGCATGCCGGGCATGGGCGGCGGCAAGCGCGCCAAGGCCAAGCAGAAGGCCCAGGTCAAGTCGGGCAAGGGCGCCAAACGCAGCGGCAACCCGGCCAAGCGCGCCTCCGAGCCGGTCAGCCCGGCGCCCGGCGCCGTCGCACCTGCAGCAGGAGCGGGCCTGGGCGCCTTCGGTCTCGGCGCCCAGAGCGACGCCGATCTCGAAACCGCCCTCGGCGACCTCCCCCCGGAGTTCCGCAACCTCCTCGGCTAGCGCGCCACCCAGCCCCGGCCCCGACCAGAACCTGCGCGTGATCTTGGTCGTGTGCCTGCTTCCGGGTGCGGGAAACCATCACACGACCAAGATCACGCCGGTGGGTGGTGCGGCGAGGTGGTGCGGGGTGGGGTGGGGTGGGATTTCACCGTACGGCGAGGCTCTGACAGACTGCGGGGGTTGATCCCGACGCCTCGGCGGCCATCTGGCCCACCGGCGCGATCGGAAATCCAGGGATCTGCACGTCGACGGCTCCGCCGTCGCTCGGGCGGTCCCATCACTGATGTCAGGAGACAACGGCCCCGTGGCTGTCAAGATCAAGCTCAAGCGTATGGGCAAGATGCGCAACGCCCAGTACCGCATCGTCGTCGCCGACGCCCGCACCAAGCGTGACGGTCGTGCGATCGAGGAGATCGGCCTCTACCAGCCGAAGCAGGAGCCGAGCCTGATCAAGGTCGACTCCGACCGTGCTCAGTACTGGCTCGGCGTCGGCGCTCAGCCGACCGAGGCCGTCGCCGTCCTCCTCAAGATCACCGGGGACTGGCAGAAGTTCAAGGGCCTCCCGGGCGCCGAGGGCACGCTGCGCGTGGCCGAGCCCAAGGCCGACAAGAAGCTCATCTTCGAGGCTGCGGCTCTCGAGGCCGCCAACGAGCCGGTCAAGGACGCGACCACCCCGAAGAAGAAGGCCGCCGCCAAGGTCGACGCGCCCAAGGCCGAGGAGCCGAAGGCCGCCGAGGCTGAGGTCGTCGAGGCTCCGGCTGAGCCTGCTGCCGAGGCCGTTGTCGAAGCACCTGCCGCGGTCGAGGAGACCGTCACCGAGGCTGCTGCCGAGGAGACTGCCGCCCCCGAGGCCGCTGCCGAGACCACCGAGGCCTGACGTGCTCGAGGACGCTCTCGAGCACCTGGTCAAGGGCATCGTCGACAACCCTGACGACGTCGAGGTCCGCGAGCGGGCCAACCGCCGCGGTCCTGGTCGCACGCTCGAGGTGCGGGTGCACCCCGACGACATGGGTCGCGTCATCGGCAAGTCAGGTCGCACGGCGACCGCGCTGCGCACGGTGCTCTCGGCACTCTCGTCGGGCAAGGGCGTCCGGGTGGACTTCCTCGATCTCGGAGAGCGCTGACCTTCGTGCTCGTCGTGGTCGGACGCATCGGCCGCCCCCACGGGATCCGTGGTGAGGTGACCGTCGAGGTTCGTACTGACTCACCTGTTCTCCGTTTCGCGCCCGGTTCGGTCCTCGCGACCGAGCCGGCAAGGCTCGGGCCGCTCACCGTCACAGCCGCCCGCTGGCACAGCGGGCGGCTGTTGCTCGTCGTCGAAGGCCTGCACGACCGCAACGGTGCCGAGGCGCTGCGCGGAGCGATCCTCTCCGCCGAGGTCGACGACGCCGACGTGCCGGAGGACCCCGAGGAGTTCTTCGACCACCAGCTGCGCGGACTCGCTGTCGCGACCATCGCAGGCGTGCCGATCGGCACGATCGACGACGTCATCCACCTCCCGTCGCAGGATCTCCTCTCGGTACGCCGCGAGGACGGCCGCGAGGTGCTCGTGCCGTTCGTGACGGAGATCGTGCCGAAGATCGACATCGACGCCGGACGGGTCCTGGTCGACCTTCCCCCGGGCCTGCTCGAGCTCGATGACCCCGACGAGGACGCCCCGGCGCCCACCGCTGGCCCGCGGCTGCACACCCCTAAGGCTGGTCCCAAGTCGCGCCCCCAGGCCCGGGCGGCCACCCCGGCGGCTGAGGTCACAGCCGACGCCACAGCCGACGACGACGCCACAGGCGACGACGACGCCACAGCCGACGACGACGCCACAGCCGACGACGGCGCGAC
>JANXWJ010000138.1 GCA_025351185.1 Candidatus Nanopelagicales bacterium | reverse complement strand
GCGAGCTGCTGCGCCGACGGCCCCCGCGCGACGAAGTTGCGCCCTTCCTTCCCCAGGGTGTTCCACGCCACGAACGACGAACCGGAGCCGGAACGCAGCGGTGACGTGGGTTGGGTGATTCCTGCCGCGGTGCTGGCGTTGGCGCCGTAGTAGATGTTGTTCATCACGGCGACGAAACCGCGAAACAGCAGTCCTGCTAGGGCGATATAGACGATGGCTCCCACAGCAGCGACAGCGAGGACGGCGGAGATCGGCCGGGGGAGGACCCGGTCGATGAGTCGCCCGATGAGGCGGGTGAGCTTGCGGAGCGCCCGACCGACGAGCACTGCGCCGAGCGCGACCGGGATCGCGACCACGATGACCTGGAAGGAGGTCATGAGCCCTTCGTCGGGCATGCCGACGATGGTGCGCACCTCGTTCTGCCACCCGACTCCGAGCAGCAGGTAGCAGACCGTGAGGACCGGGCCGACGACGATCAGCAGCCGCCAGGCCCACCGCTTGATCGACGGCTTCGGCTCGGGCACCCGGAGCCGACGCAGGATCCAGCTCAGGAGTGACCCCACGCCATAGCCGAGCGCCGCGCCGAGGCCGCAGATCACGCCCTCGAACAGCCACGGGCGCGGCAGCAACGACGGCGTGATGGACCAGCCGAAGGCCAGGACTCCCACCACGAGGCCGAGCCAGTTGGGTCGCTGACGACGCAGCCACCTGCCGGCCCGGGAGGGGTCGCCACGTCGTACATCCGGTGCATCGAGCTTCGCGGACGCACGCCTGGTCTGTGGTGAAGTCACGGGGGGAACTGTAGGCGCAGGAGGGCACGCGAGGTGCACCTCGCGGGACGGTGCGGTGCTTCTGTCAGCGCAGCCAGGCGAGCGAGACGACGAGCAGCGCGAGCGCCAGGATGCCGAGGAGTGCCTGTGCCCACCGGGGCCGGCAGGCGACGGCCGTAAGTGCGAGCGACGCCGCGACGATCGAGAGGCCGTAGCGCTGCACCGACGCGACGTAGGCACGCTGGGTGAAGACGGTGATCATCACGATGGTCGGGGGCCCGACGAAGGTCGCGACAAGTGTCGCGACCGCGACGGACCAGACTCGAGAGCCCCGCCGGTGCGTGAGGACGACGACGATGGCCCCGACGACGAGGGCAGCCGACGCGACGAGGAAGAGCAGCGGAGCCCGCGGCTGCCCGAGGTCCTGCCACTTCAGGAAGGCAAAGAGGTTGTTCTTGACCCACGTGAACCGGAACCATGCCTGGGTTGCGTTGCGAACGTCGAAGCGAGTGACCACTCCCGCGGTGGAGATGGCGGCGCGAAGGAGCAGCCACCCCGCCATGGCGGCCAGCACCGTGCCGATCGATGCGACTAGGCCAATCAGCTCGCGAGGCAGCCTCGTCCGCGCTGCATTGGTCGAAGGGGGCGTGGAGGGAGGCGTCGTCCTGTCAACGTTCTCCGGTCGCACGTCTGCGAGGTCGTTGGTCGCGTTAGGGTCCCGAGGTCCGAGCGGCTGGAGCTCGCCGGACGCCGTGCTGCCCCGTCGGTCGTTCACGATCCGGACGGCGAGCCGGACGAGGAAGTAGGCGCCGACGAGCATCACGGCGAGAACGTTGACCGACTTGACCGAGACCGCCGCCAGGCTCGCTATCACCAGCCAGTGCAACCCGATACGGCCTCGGTCCCACCGCACCGCGGCGAGCACCACGAGCCCGCCCAGGAGCACTGACCCGGCATCAGGTGTCACGTGGAACCAGTAGTTGAGCAACAAGGGGTTAGCACCTGCGACTGCCATCGCGAGCAGTGATGACGACCGGCGTGCACCGAGTTCGCGGGCGAGCAGGTAGATGACCACGAGCGCCCAGGCCATCCACACCGCTCCCATCATGCGGGCGGCATCGACCAGGTTGTCGGTGACGCCGACTCCCATCAGGACGCGCGCACCGAGGTCGGTGAGAACGAAGTAGGTCGGCGGGTAGATGTCGGCCGAGTTGAGCCCGATGTCGGGCACACGGGTGTAGTCAAATGGTGGCGTCATGCACCCGGCTCCGACGGGCCACAGCCCAGCCCACCCGTTCTGGATGCCACGACACGTGATCTCACGCATGGCCTCGTCACCCATCAGCTGTCCGTGCGGCAGCAGGATCCGGCCCTCGTGCACGCGGTAGAGGTAGTCGATGTACGGCGACTCGTCGACCGGGCTGACACCAGGGTGCGTGTGCACCTCCGCCGCCACGAGTGGTGCGCAGAACACCAGGGTGACGAGGAAGAGCATGATGAGGCGAGCAGCTGGCCGTCGCGGCACGCGACGCATCCATGCCGGCTCAGCATCTGCACGAGCCAGTCCTGCTGCTCCCTCATCCGGTGCCGGGCCGGAGGAGGCGGGTGACGCAGGGGGCTGTGGGTCTGACGGCATCGAGATCTCTCGCCTCCACCGTCCGTGGACCCCTGTGGGTCTGACCGGAACCTACGCCACGTGGCCGCATCCGCGTCGGTCACCCTACGTATCCCGGACGTGCTCAGCGGACACACGTGGAGGCACAGCGCACCTCGTCAGCTGGCGACCGCGGACGAGCTCGCGTGGCTTGGGGCGCCCAGTGCCGCCGTGGCCCGCCGCCGGGTAGCACGGACGTACAGCAGGCTGGCGACCAGCGCCCAGATCGTCGTGAGCAGGCCTCCGGCGATGAGGCCGGAGCGCGGTCCGAACGCGTCGGCGGCCCAGCCGATGACCGGTGCGCCGATCGGGGTGCCACCGAAGAAGACGAGGGTGAAGATTCCCATCACCCGGCCGCGAACCCACGAGTCGGACCGGGCCTGCAGATAGCTCTGGGCCGACGTCGTGAACGTCATCGCCATGATCCCGGCCAACGGCAGCATCGCGAGCATCACGGCGTACGACGGGGAGAACCCGACCGCGATCTCCACGACGCCGAAGGTCAGCGCCGACCCGACCACCAGGCGCAGGGTCGCGCTCGTGCGACGAGCCGCCAACAAGGATCCGACGAGCGCGCCCGCCGCGAGTGCGGTGGACATCAGCCCGAACTCTGCGGCGCCGAGGTGGAACTGCAGTCGAGCCATCAGCGCCATGGTGAGCTGGTAGTTGAGGCCGAAGGTCGCGACCCCGAACAGCAGCGTGAGCACCAGGATGATGTCGCGGCGAGCGCGGACGTAGCGCAGGCCTTCGCCCATGCGGACGGTGCCGCGCTCGCGGACCTGCGGGAACAGCTCGGGCACCCGCATGAGAAGCAGGGCACCGATGGTGACGGCGAACGTCGCGCCGTTGACGATGAAGACCCAGCCGCTGCCGATGAGTGCGACCATCACGCCGGCGAGCGCGGGACCGGCGAGTCGCGCGAGGTTGAACGACGCGCTGTTGAGCGAGATCGCGTTGTGCAGCGAGTCGGGGCCGACGATCTCGTTGACGAATGCCTGCCGCGCCGGGTTGTCGATGGCTGCCGCGCATCCGAGGAGGAAGGCGAGCAGATAGACCAGCTCGACCGTGGCGAGACCCTTGAGCGCGATGACGCCGAGCACGATCGCGAGAGCGCCCATGAGCGCTTGCGTCAGGATCAGCAGCCGTCGGCGGTCGAACCGGTCGGCGAGGGTGCCGCCCCAGAGCGAGAACAGCAGGTAGGGCAGGAACTGCAGGCCGGTGGTGATGCCGAGGGCGACGCCGGATGACCCCGACAGGTCGAGCACGAGCCAGTCCTGCGCGACGCGTTGCATCCAGGTGCCCGCGTTGGAGAGCACCTGCCCGAAGAAGTAGAGGCGGTAGTTGCGCACTGTCAGCGCGCGGAACATCGGGGTCATGCCTCCGCCATCCCCTCGAGCAACGGGAGCGCGGCGGCGAGGACGGTGCGCTCGTCGGACGTCAGTCCGGCCATGAGCTCGGCAAGCCACTCGTCGCGCCGACGCCGGTCCTCGAGCAGCAGCGTTTGTGCCGGTTCGGTGAGCGACACCACGACCTGACGACCATCGGTCGGATCTGTCGTGCGCTCGACG
>JANXWJ010000224.1 GCA_025351185.1 Candidatus Nanopelagicales bacterium | reverse complement strand
CTGAGCACGCCTACGACTCGGCCCGAGGCGACGAACGCCCGGGTCCAGCGCTGCGCCGTCTCGGTGAAGGTGCGCAGCGGGATGAGCAGGAACGAGGAGTAGCCGTAGAACGCGACGAGCTGGCCGACCTCGAGGGTGCCGGCGAGCACGAGGCGCGCGCCCACCCACGTGACGATCACGAGGAAGAGCCCGGGAAGCGCGACCTGCTGCGCATCGAGGAGTGAGCGCACCTTGGCGACGTCGACCGCCGCGGATCGCACCTGCTGTGACGCGTCCTGGAAGCGCCGGAGGAACAGGTCCTCGCCACCGATGCCGCGCAGCACCCGCAGCCCGGCGACGGTGTCGGCGGCCAGCTCGGTCGTACGACCGACGAGCGTCCGCTGCGCGGACTCCCGGGTCTCGAGCGGCTTAAGCAGGGGGCCGACCGCGAGGCCGAGGAGCGGGACGCAGACGAGCACGATGAGGCCGAGCAACGTCGAGGAGCGCAGCAGGATCGCCGCGACGAAGAAGAAGGCGACCACTCCGGCGACGAAGCGCGCGGCGACGTCGAAGGCGCTGCCGATCTTCTCGACGTCGTTGCTCGTCACAGCGACGACTTCGCCCGTCGCGACGCTGCGGCGCAGGTCGGTGCCGAGGTGGGAGGCGTGGCGTACGACGAGCTGCTGGGTGCGGCTCGCAGCGGTGATCCAGTTGGTGACTGCCATGCGGTGCCGCATGATCCCGCCGGTCGCCTGGATGATGCCGAGCACGACGAGTGCGCCGACCGCGCGCACCACGGCGCTGCCGTCGCCGTCGGCCGCGCCCTGCACGCCCATCCCGAGCGCTGCGGGGACGAGCGCCATCGCGACCATCCACACGATTCCCCAGACGATGCCCTGGGCGAGCGTGCGCCACTGGTGACGCGCGATCCAGCGCAGATAGCGGAACGCGGAACCGAGGTCGGGTGTCCCTGGGTCCGCGAGGGGCAGGTTCGACATCGACATGGCCTGATGAGAGTAGGCCAGCCACGACGCGCGGGTCGCCACAGTTTCCCCGCTCGTGACCTCTGTCTCGCTAGCGTCGTGCCTGACGTCGTACGCATCCCGCGCGACGACCCGCGTCGACGAGGTGACCGATGACCGACCAGACCCCGCCCCCCGACGACAATCCCTTTGCCGCGCCCCAGCCTGGTGCCATCCCGCCGCCGCCCTACGGCAACGCTCCGCCGCCTCCGCCGGCGCCGCCGGCCTACGGCAGCGTCCCGCCCCCGCCCCCCGTGTCAGGCGCGATCCCGCCGCCCCCGGGTTATGCCACGCCCTACGGCGCACCGGGCTATGGCCAGGGCTACCCCCCGGCCCATGCGCAGGCCTACGCCGGACAGACCCCCCGGACCTCGGGCAAGGCGATCGCCGTCATGGTGCTCGGCATCGTGTCCATCCCCCTGCTCTGCGTGTGCTTCACCGGCGTCATCACGGCGATCGTCGGCCTGGCGATGTCGCCGAGCGCCAACCGTGACATCACCTCGTCGGGCGGGATGGTCGGTGGGTCCACGCAGGTGAAGACGGGCGTGATCCTCAGCATCATCGCGCTGGTGCTCGCCGTGCTGCTCATCGTGTGGGCCGTGACTCACCCAGGCACCTCACGTACGACGTTCACCCCCTGACGGCCGCGCACCGGGCGGCGAGCCGGGTGCCCGGCGACCGATACGATCGAGCCTCTTCCGCCGTCCGAAGGGCTCGTGATCCTCGGTGACCACCCCCACCCACCGCCCGGTGCTCGTCGTCGACTTCGGCGCGCAGTACGCCCAGCTGATCGCCCGCCGGGTGCGTGAGGCTCGGGTCTACAGCGAGATCGTCCCGTCGACCATGCCGGTCGCGGAGATGCTCGCGAAGGACCCGGTCGCGGTGATCCTCTCGGGCGGCCCGTCATCGGTCTATGCCGAGGGTGCCCCTCAGGTCGACCCGGCCCTGTTCGGCACCGGGGTGCCGACGTTCGGGATCTGCTACGGCTTCCAGGCCATGGCCGCGGCACTCGGCGGCGAGGTCGCGCAGACCGGGCTCTCCGAGTTCGGGCGTACGACTCTCACGGTGACCGAACCGGGCTCGGCACTCTTCGCTGGCACGCCCGCGGAGCAGCAGGTCTGGATGTCGCACGGCGACTCCGTGCAGAGCGCACCTGAGGGCTTCACCGTCACCGCGGTCACTGACGGCGCGCCCGTCGCGGGCTTCGAGGACCTCGCCCGACGCCTCGCCGGAGTGCAGTTCCACCCCGAGGTGCTCCACTCCGAGAACGGTCAGCAGGTCCTCGAGCGCTTCCTCTACACCGTCGCCGGCATCGAGCCGACGTGGACGGCGTCCAACGTCATCGACGAGCAGGTGTCGGCGATCAGCGCGCAGGTCGGCGACAAGCTCGTCATCTGCGGGCTCTCCGGTGGCGTCGACTCCGCGGTTGCCGCGGCGATCGTGCACCGCGCGGTGGGCGACAACCTCACCTGCGTCTTCGTCGACCACGGCCTGCTGCGCAAGGGCGAGCGCGAGCAGGTCGAGACCGACTACGTCGCAGCCACTGGCATCCGGCTCAAGGTCGTCGACGCCTCCGACCGCTTCCTCGACGAGCTCGAGGGGGTCACGGACCCCGAGGAGAAGCGCAAGATCATCGGGCGGCTGTTCATCCGGGTCTTCGAGGACGCCGCCCGCGAGGTCGTCGAGGAGGCCGGCGCCCACGGGCAGCAGGTCGAGTTCCTCGTGCAGGGCACGCTCTATCCCGACGTCGTCGAGTCCGGTGGCGGCACCGGCACGGCCAACATCAAGAGCCACCACAACGTCGGCGGTCTCCCCGACGACCTGCAGTTCGCGCTCGTCGAGCCGTTGCGCGCGCTGTTCAAGGACGAGGTGCGCGCAGTCGGTGCCGAGCTCGGGCTGCCCACCGCGATGGTCATGCGCCACCCGTTCCCCGGCCCGGGTCTCGCGATCCGCATCGTCGGCGCCGTCTCGCGCGACCGCCTCGCCGTGCTCCGCGAGGCCGACGCGATCGTGCGCGAGGAGACCGCTGCCGCCGGCGTCGACTCCTCGATCTGGCAGCTCCCCGTCGTGCTCCTCGCCGACGTGCGCTCCGTCGGCGTTCAGGGCGATGGGCGCACGTACGGCCACCCGATCGTGCTGCGCCCGGTGTCGAGCGAGGACGCCATGACCGCCGACTGGTCGCGCCTGCCCTACGACCTGCTCGCCCGGATCTCGACCCGCATCACCAACGAGGTGCGCGAGGTCAACCGCGTCGTCCTCGACATCACGAGCAAGCCGCCGGGCACCATCGAGTGGGAGTAGCCCGAGCAGGCACGGCAGCAGAAGCGACGGGAGCGAGCGAATGACCATCACCCCGGACACGAAGGACTGGACCTGGGTGCTCGAGCGCCCGTGCCGCGAGTGTGGATATGACGGATCAGCACTGGCCACAAGGGATGTCGGGCTCCGAGTGCGCGCGACTCAGCCGCTCTGGTTCGAGGCCCTGAGCGCCGACAATGCTGCGGTGCGCACGCGTGCCGGCTCGTGGTCGACGCTGGAGTACGCCTGCCACGTACGCGACGTGCACGCCCTCTACACCGAGCGGCTCGCGCTCATGCTCGCCGAGGATGCGCCGCTGTTCGCCAACTGGGACCAGGACTCGACCGCGGTCGAGAACGGCTACCACCAGCAGGACCCGGCCGTCGTCGGTGCCGAGCTGGTCGCGGCGTCCGAGGCGATGGCGTCGGCGTTCGACGCCGTCGGCGCCGACCAGTGGCAACGCACCGGCCTGCGCAGCGACGGCGCCCACTTCACGGTCGACTCGTTCTCGCGCTATTTCCTCCACGACATCGAGCACCACGTCTGGGACGTCACCGGCCGTCGCGCTGGATCCTGGCTCTGACGCCCGACGGGGGTAGCCCTCGCGGGTGACGCTGCGTCATCTCCGTCACCCGATCGGGCGAGCCGCGCGACCTTCGACGGTCACGAGGAGTCATCCTGATCCCGTGACCCCCTCGACCGCGCGCGCCCGGATGCGGGCGATGACCTTCGGGTTGCTGCTGGTCGGCGGTCTCGGGATGTCGACGGCGTCGATGCCGGCGGCGTACGCCGACACGCCGCCGCTCGGATCGCTGCACCTGCACCAGTCCGACGACTGCTCCGGCCCGGACCTTCGCTCAGGGTCGAGGGTCAACGTCGCGTTCAGCGTCGGGCTCACGGGCTTCGCGCCCAATCAGATCGGCGTCTTCACCGTCGCGTCCGAGAGCGGTGCGATCTCGTCCAACCGGATCTCGGCCGGCGACACCGGCACCACGTGCTCGGTGATCCAGAGCGTGGTCGAGGGCGGCTTCCTCGCGACGTTCCGCTACACCGACCTGCTCGGTGAGCAGCAGACCGCGAGCGTCGCCGGCGTCGTGAGCGTCGGACCGGTCGATCCCGCGCCGACCGGCACCGACAGCCCCTGGGCGACACCGACCGCCACGGCGATCCCGACCTCGTCGCCCGGCACGCACCCGTCGCACCCCCCGCGGCCGACGAGGACACGGACGACCTCGACCCCGCTCGCGTCGACCGGTGGTGGATCGGGCAGCGGCTCGCAGCTCCCGACAACCGGTGCTGACCCCCGCCTCGTGCTCGTCGCGCTCGCGACCACGCTCACCGGCGTGGTGCTCTACGTCGTCTCCGGCCTGCCGCGCGGTCGCCGCCAGCGCTGAGCGAGTCAGCTCACCGCACTAGCCTCGGCCGCGAGGTCACGAGCGTGGGCCAGGAGTCCCTCGATCGTCGCGACCTGGGCGTCGAGATCCCACGCGAAGGTCGCGTCACCCACCGTCAGCTCGGTCATCGACCAGCCCGGGACGTCGGCGGCCATCCACCAGCCCGACACCGCGACGCGCTCCTGCTCCATGAGCTGCAGGCCCGCCTCGGTCGAGGAAGCGACGGGTGCGTCGATGAAGAGCCGGAAAGCGTTGGTGTGCGGCGTGATGGGGAAGACGCGTACGCCCTCGATCTGGTCCAGCCGGTGCGCGAGCTCGATCGCGCGCTCGCGATAGGCGCTCATCTTCGGCAGGTAGGTCGCCAGGCCGTGCCGGGCCAGGACGGCGTAGGGCAGCAGCACGAAGAGCCGACCGCCGTGACGCGTCTGCCAGCGCCGCGCCTGTGCGACGAGATCGCCTGGCCCAGCCACGATCGCGCCGGCCATCCCGCCGAGGCCCTTGTAGAACGAGACATAGATCGAGTCGGCCAACGCGGCGATCTCGGCGAGTGGTCGGTCGTAGAAGGGCTGCGCCTCCCAGATCCGGGCACCGTCGACGTGCAGCGGGATCCCGAGCTCGCGGGCCCGGTCACTGAAGGCGACGAGGTCCTCCCAGCTCGGCAGCAGATATCCGGCGTCGCGCAGCGGGAGCTCGAGGGTCACCGCGGCGAGCGGCTCGTCGACGGCATCGAGGTCGGCCACGGTGGCCGGGCGCGGCTCACGGGTGAGCTGCTGCAGGCGCAGGCGGTGCAGCTCGGGCAGGGCGTCGAGCTCGTGCCGAACGAGGTGGGAGAGGCCGTGCACCGCGACCGCGTCGCTGGCACTGCGGTCGACCCACGCTCGGAGCGCGGCCTGCTGCGCCATGATCCCGCTCGGCATGAAGACGGCCGCGTCCTTGCCGAGCAGGGCGGCCACCTCGCGCTCGAGCGCCTCGACCTCGCCGCCGCCGCCGTACCTGTCGAGGTCGGCCTCGATGACGGCTGCCGCGGCCTCGCTCAGCCAGGCGGCCGGCTCGATGCTGCCGTGCCCCGACAGCCAGCGCGTGCACCCGCGGCTCGCCGCCGCCGCGCGCGCCGCGACTGCGTCGACTGTTGATGGGGCGTCGCCTGCGGGTGCGTCGTCGTCGACCGTCATGGGCGCCACCGTACGACGCAGCCGACGTCGCGCGCGGTGGCCGCCCTGCTCGGCAAGGACGCGGCCGTCTTCATGCCGAGCGGGATCATGGCGCAGCAGGCCGCGCTCCGAGCGTGG
>JANXWJ010000136.1 GCA_025351185.1 Candidatus Nanopelagicales bacterium | reverse complement strand
TTCGGCGGCTGAGGGTCTACGGGGAAGGTCGCGGCCAGGTCTCAGCGCGTGGGTCGCGAACCCGTCAGGGGGCGGCTGAGCCGCGTGCGCTCTCCTGGGCCACGACTGCGTCGCGGTCCGCCAGCCGGCTGAGGCCGGCGTAGGGCTGGGCGAGCCGGTGGTTGCCGCGCAGCTTCTCCTCGTTGCGGTCGAGGAACGCCCAGTAGCCCGCCGTGAACGGGCAACCCTGCTCGCCCACGCGCACGGACGGCGTATAGCGACATCCCTTGCAGTGGTTGGACATCCGATTGAGGTAGGCACCACCGGCGGCATAGGGCTTGGTCGCCATCTGGCCACCGTCGGCATAGAGCGCCATCCCGACGACGTTGGTCACCATCACCCAGTCGTAGCCGTCGACGAACGCGTCGCGAAACCATGCGGCTGTCTGGGCCGGGTCATAGCCGCGCTGCAGCGCCCAGTTGCCCAGCACCATGAGCCGCTCGATGTGGTGCGCCCAGCCCCGGTCGCGTACGCCAGCGAGCGTGTCGCGCAGGCACGCCGCCTCGACGGCGTCGGAGTCGAGGTCGGCGAACCACTGCGGCAGCGCCGTGCGGGCGCTCAGGGCGTTGCGGTGCACATAGTCCTCGCCGGAGGACCAGTAGAGCTGCCAGGCCCACTCCCGCCAGCCGAGGACCTGGCGTACGAGGCCCTCGACGCTCTGCAGCGGTGCCTCTCCCCGGTGATACGCAGCAACCGCGGTGTCGACGACCTCGAGCGGGTCGAGGAGCCCGAGGTTGAGCGGCACGGAGAGCAGGGAGTGCGCCATCGCCCAGTCACCACGCAGCACGGCGTCCTCGTAGGGCCCGAAGGAGGGCAGCCGGTGGGCGACGAAGTCGGTGAGGGCTGCCAGCGCCTCGTCGCGGGTGCAGGCGAAGAGGCGCGGGCCGTCCACCCCGAGGAAGGCCACGTCGCCATCGGCCGCCCACCGGTCGAGATCGCGTCGCACCCCCGCGTCGATGTCGTCCTCGACCGGATACGCCGGGCGCACCAGACCGAGGGTCGCTGCACCCTTCGGTGGCGGCAGGCGGTTGTCGGCGTCGAAGTTCCACCGGCCCGAGACGGGTGCGCCGTCGGGCTCCATGAGAACGCCGAGGCGCGAGCGCTGCCAGCGATAGAAGTCCTCGAGGATCGGCCGCCGCGTGCCGAGCCAGTCCTGGAAGTCCCTCTCCCCCAGCGAGAAACCACGTGCTGGCACCACGGCCATCCCGCGCTCCCGCACCCACCGCCGAGCGGCATACGACGTCGGGTCGACGACGGAGATGTCGGCCGGCGGCGTCCCCACCTGGGTCAGCGCGTCGGAGTAGGTCGAGGCCCGGACGAGTCGCGCCCGGTCGCCGAGCTCAGCCGCCCGGTGGCGGAGGGCGGAGAGCAGGAGATGCGCCTTCTGACGGTGGACCGTGCGCCTGCGGAACACCGATCGCGACTCGATGAGCAGGATCTCGCCATCCGCGTCGTCGCTGAAGTGAGGTCCGAGCTGGTCGGCGAACAGCATCCTCACGCCGCGACGCTAGGTGCCGAGGAGCCGCGCCGCACCTCGGCGTGCCGAGGTGTCGGTCAGTGGCCTCCACCGCTGTCGTCCGCCTCTGCCGTCGACCGGGGTCGTTTGCGGATCCGCGTACGCCGTCTAGCGTCGACGAGGTGAGCACCCCCAGCCTGCGGATGTCGACGCCTGCCGGCCGGCTGGCGCTGGCGGCGACCGTGGTGGGCAGCGGTATCGCGTTCATCGACACCTCGGTCGTCAACGTCGCACTGCCGGCGATCAGCCGTGACCTCGGCGGCGGCTTCACGACGGCGCAGTGGGTGGTCGACGGCTATCTGCTGACCCTCGGCTCGCTCGTCCTCGTCGGCGGCGCCCTGGGCGACCTCCTGGGTCGCCGTCGGGTCTACGAGTGGGGCCTGGTGCTCTTCGTCGTCGCGTCCGTGATGTGCGGGCTCGCTCCCACCGCCGGCGTGCTGATCGGGGCGCGCGCGCTGCAGGGTGTCGGGGCAGCGCTGCTCGTGCCCGGCTCGTTGGCGATCCTGTCGAGCTCGTTCGTCGAGGAGGAAAGGGGCCGCGCCATCGGTGCGTGGTCGGGTCTCGGCACGGTCTTCACCGCCTCCGGGCCGTTCCTCGGCGGCCTGCTCGTCGACTCGAGCAGCTCGGGCTGGCGCTGGATCTTCCTCATCAACGTGCCGCTCGTGGGCCTCGCGCTCGTGCTCTCCCGTCGAGGCATTCCCGACGTCCCGGGGACCCGTGCACCTGGTCCGCTTCTCGAGCAGGTCGACGTGCTCGGTGGCGTGCTCGTGGTCGCCGCGCTCGGCCTCCTGGTCGGACCGCTCATCGAGGTCGGCAGCCTGGGCGGCGCCACGACGACTGCCCTCGTCCTCCTCAGCCTCGTGCTGCTCGGCGTCTTCGTCGAGGTGGAGCGACGACGTACGGCCTCACGCACTCCTCCGGCGATGCTTCCGCTCTCGCTGTTCCGCGTCCGCGCCTTCAGCGTCGCCAACGCCGTGACCTTCGCGGTCTACGGCGCGCTCACCATCGGCTTCTTCCTGCTCACCGTCGTGCTGCAGGTGGCGCTGGGCTATCCGGCCTGGAAGGCGGGCCTGGCGGGCCTTCCCGTGACGGTGGTGCTGGCGACGTTCTCCTCGCGCGTGGGCGCCCTCATCCCCCGCGTGGGCGCACGGATCCTGCTCTCGACCGGGTGCGTCGTGATCGCCGTCGGCCTCGCCCTCATGTCGCGCATCGCGCCGGGTGCCAGCTATCTCACCGGTGTGCTTCCCGGTGTCCTGGTCTTCGGCATCGGGCTCGTGCTCGTCGTCGCCCCGGTGACCACCACGGCCGTCGGGCACGTCGCGCAGGAGAGCTCGGGTGCGGCGTCGGGCGTCAACAACGCGGTCGCCCGCATCGCGGGCCTGGTGACGATCGCCGTGATCCCGTGGCTCGGGGGGCTCACAGGCGCAGCGCTCGCCGGAGGTCCGGGCCTCATCGACGGCTATCAGCGCTCGATGCTCGCCGCCGCCGCCCTCTGTCTCGTCGGCGCCCTGATCGCGTGGTTCGGCCTCGCGGGCACTCCGACCGCCCGCGGCATCGCGCCCGAGCCGCTGCCCAGCGCCGAATCCTCGGGTTAGGAGCCGCGACGCGGGCGCGCTCGCGATCAGGTCAGCGGGATCACTCGGTCGAGAGCGGCCAGGCCGTGGGGGCGGTGGGCGACCCAGAGGACCGTACGGCCCTCGAGCGCACTCAGGAGCTCCGCTGCGACCACATCGGCGGTGGTCTCGTCGAGGTGCTCCGTGGGCTCGTCGAGCAGCACCACCGGATGGCCCGCGAGCAGCACCCGAGCGACACCGAGACGCTGCCGCTGACCCGCCGACACCAGCGCGCCATGGTCGCCCACAGAGGTGTCGATGCCGCGCGGTGCCGCATCGAGCCAGGGCCCGAGACCGACCGCGTCGAGCGCGGCGCGCACCTCGTCGTCGGAGGCAGCCGGCCGTGCGAGGCGGACGTTCTCGAGGACCGAGGTGTCGAAGACGTGCGGCAGCTGAGGGCACCAGCCCACGACACCGCGTACGTCGTAGCCCGTCATCTCGCGCAGCTCGACATCGCCGAGCCGGACGGATCCGGTGTAGGGCAGGAAGCCCGCAAGCACTGCGAGCAGAGTCGATTTGCCCACGCCCGACGGTCCGACGATGCCGACGCGTTCGCCGGCCGCGACCTCGAGGTCGAGCGCGACGAGCACGTCCGCGCCCGCGCTGCGCTCCACGGCCCCGCCGCCCTCGACGAGGTCACCGCCACCGGGCCAGCCAGCGCTGACGCCGCGCAGCGACACCCCGACGACACCGGCCGGGGGTGGCACGGGTGACGCCGGATCAGGCACCGGATCGGGCGCGTCGAGGACCTCGACCACCCGCTGCGCCGAGCCGCGCACGCGGCCGAGAGCCAGTGCGGCCGTGGGCATCGCGACGACTGCCTCGTAGGTCGCCAAGGGCAGCAGGGCGAGCACGGCGAGGTTGACGGCGATGAGCTCGCCGGAACGGACTGCGGGGATCGCGACCACGAGCATTGCGATGACCGCACCGCCCGACAGGATCACACCGAGCCCGGC
>JANXWJ010000082.1 GCA_025351185.1 Candidatus Nanopelagicales bacterium | reverse complement strand
CCCCCCCCCCCCCCCCCCCCCCCACGACGAGGTCTGCAGATCGTCAGATCCTCAGATCAGAACTGCCGAGGATCAGCAGGCGGTGCCGCCCTGGCCGGTCGAGATCGAGGTGCAGGTGCTCTGGAAGGCGGTCTTGACCTTGCCGCCGAGCAGGAAGACGACTGCCACGATGACGGCGGCGATGGCCGCGAGGAGCAGGCCGTACTCGACGGCGGAAGCGCCCTCGTCACGACGGAGTGTGGTGCGGATGCGAGTGATCATGTGGGGGTGCCCCTCCGGTTGCGATGTCCCCGGACCTTTCGGGGCACGCTTAAGAGTGGCAGCGGAGAGTGACGAAATGATCGGTCAAGAAGGCGGTCCTGGTCGGTCAACAAGCCTGAACGGCATCGACCGAACGGCTAGCGCGGCCAGCCTTGGTTACGGACCGTTCTCTTCACGCTTGAGGAGGCCGAGCTTGAGAGCGGTCATGAGCGCCTGCGCGCGGTTGCCGGCGCCGAGCTTCTCGTAGAGCTTGCTGATGTGGGTCTTGGTCGTCGACTCGCTGATGTAGAGCTGTCGACTGATCTGGGCGACGCCGAGCCCGTCGGCGAGGAGTCCGAGCACCTCGCGCTCGCGCGGGCTGAGCTGCGGGCCGCTCGGCGAGAGCTTGCGCTTCATCGCCTCGCTGAGGTCGTTGGCCGTGAACGAGCGCGGCGTGCTCGCCGCGTGCCGCGCGGCCGCGACGACCTCCTCCGACGGAGCGTTCTTCGGGACGAAGGCGGACGCCCCCGCCTCGAGCGCCTCGAAGAGCTGGTCGTCACCGGCATACATGGTGAGGATGACGATGCCGATCTCGGTGTTGTCCGCGCGCACCTTGCGGCAGGCCTCGAGGCCGTTGCCGTCGGGCAGGCGGACGTCGAGGATGACAACATCGGGAGTGAGCAGACTGAGCAGTCGACGGGCGTCGGCGAGCGTGGACGCCTCGCCAGCGACCTCGAAGTCGCCGTCACGCTCGAAAGCGCGCCGCAGTCCCTGACGAATGAGTTCGTGGTCGTCCACGAGAAGCACGCTGATCGTCACCGGGGACCCCCTTCAGCCGGATATCGGGTCGATCATGTCATGTGTCCCCCGGCGAGAGTCGCTCCCGTCAGTCTCGCGTCGCCGTGGCGTTCTCGCGGGCCCGCGGGGTGGCTCCCAGCGTGACCTCCACGACAGTGCCGCCACCGACACGGTTGCGGACCGTGAGGCCGGCCCCGAGGCGCGCTGCCCGCTCGCGCATGATCTCGAGTCCGAACGAGTCCTGGCGTGGTGTGCCGAGCCCGCGGCCGTCGTCGGCGATGCGCAGGAACGCCCGCGGCGGGTCGACCCGGCAGGTGACCCACAGGTTGCGCGCGCGGGCGTGCTTGCGGGCGTTGGTGATCGCCTCCTGCGCGACGCGCAGCAGCTCGGTCTCGGCCTCGATCGGGAGTCGGTAGGCAGACTCGTCGAGCACCAGGTGCACCGTGAGGCCGGCGCCAGTGCCCACGGAGCGCACATAGCTGGTGAGTGCGGCGCCGAGACCCGCTGCGGGCTGCACGTCGCTGCGCAGGTCGAAGATCGAGAGTCGCAGCTCGTCGACGATCCTCGTGAGCTCGCGTCTCAGCGTGAGCAGATCGGTGATGGCTTCGGGGTCGAGCGGGCGGTGGAGCAGGTCGTCGACGACGTAGCCGAGCGAGGCGACCTCCTGCGCGATGCCGTCATGGATCTCGCGGGCCAGGCGGCGGCGCTCCTCCACCGTCGCCAGAGCGCGGACCTCGGAGAAGAGCTGCCCGGTGTCGATGCGGAGCGCGGCATCGTCGGCGAGCGCCTGAGCCCGGGCGAGGTGGCGGGCCGACCACGGACCTCCGACGCGTTCGATGCCGATGAGACCGACTCGTCGGTCGCCGAGCCGCAGGGCGAGCACGGCCGAGTGCCCGGTGCTCGGATCGCTGAACGTCCCCGTCTGCTGCACGACCTGGCCGCTCTGCCAGACCTTGCCCCAGATCCCCTCCTCAGGGCTGGGCAGCCAGTCGACATGGTCGCTGCCGGAGTAGGCGAGCGGCATGAGCACGCCACCCTCGGAGCGCGCATAGAGTGCCGCCCGCTCGAAGCCGAGGTCGGTGCTCATGGAGCTGAGCACCTGTTGAGCGAGGGCCACCTCGTCGAGTCCGGTCGGGAGTGCCCGGGCGACGTCGCGCAGCCGGGTGAGCAGCCGGTGGGCTGCGACGTAGGTCGAGTTGACCGGGCCTTCGGCGGTGGCGACCGAGCGAGCCCAGGCACCGACGAGGCCGGTCGCGAGCCCGAGGCCCACCCACTCGGCGATGGACGTGAGCTGGTTGCGCAGCGACAGGTCGCCGAGCCGTCCGCGAGTGGCGACCAGGACGACGAGAGAGATGACGGAGGCACCCACCGCGGCGCCGGCACCGGAGAGGAGCCCAGCAGCCAGCGGAGGCACGACGAGATACGGGAGCAGTGGCTCCGGCAGCGGAGTCGTCAGGCCGATGATCGCCGATGCCGCCAACGCCTCGAAGAACGGGCGCCCACGCCGGATGATGCCGCTCGGGATCGGGATGCTCATGGTGGTGGCGAGGATCGCGAGCAGCAGGATGTCGGCGGTGGGCACCCTCTTGCCTTCTTCGACCAGCAGGCTCAGCAGGCAGCAGAGGGCGAGGACGCCGAGGCGGACCACAGCGATGATCGCCTCGGCGGGATCGGTCGACCCGCGGAGACGACTCATCACCGACTGCGTGCTCACAGGCACCGACGGTCGCACACCGCTCGGCGTCGGGGGTCAACGGTGCCTCGCGCCGCGCCGACGTGTGCCTTCGGCGGTTCGATCTCAGCCGTACGACGGGCGCCAGGACGGCATCGCTCTGCTTGCATGAGGACATGATCGACGACATCGGCACGACAGTCCGGCTGTTCCGCCTCTCCGGCGTCCTCGCTTCCACCGACTCGAGGCTGCGCCAGGGTGACGCGGCGAGCTTGCGCCCCTGGGCGACCGGCTTCGATCCGCTCGACGGCTACCTGTCCGGTGGCCTGCGCCCCGGTGAGCTGACGCTGCTCGGCGGACCACAGGGTCTGGGCAAGACGACCTTCGCACTGCAGGTCGCACGGCAGGCGCTGACCGACGGGCACCAGGTGCTCTATGTGTCGTTCGAGCACGACGCCGTCAACCTGCTGGAGCGACTGCTCGCGGCGGAGTCAGGTGAGCGGGCGGGCCAGGATGCCGTGTCGCTCAAAGCGGTCCGGGCCCTGGTCGAGGGCGACGGCACTGCCGCCTCGCTGTCCGACAAGCTCGCCGAGACACCCGGTGGTGCCGTGGCGCTCTCGGCGATCTCGGGTGATCTTGAACGGCTTCACGTGCTGCGGGGGGGAGTGCGCACCGGGACCTCGGAGATCGCGGCGGCCGCAGCCTCGATCGCCGACCGCGACGGACGCCACCCGCTCGTGGTCGTCGACTACGTGCAGAAGGTCACCACAGACATCGCGACCTTCGACGAGGAGCAACGCATGGCGCGGGTCGCCGGCGAGCTGAAAGACCTGGCGCTGACCGTCGAAGCCCCCGTGCTCGCGATCTCGGCGAGCGACTCGCTGGGCATCGCCGAGGGCAAGCGGCTGCGTACGCAGCACCTGCGTGGTGCCTCAGCGCTGGCGTACGAAGCGGACGCGGTGCTCGTCCTCAACGAGAAGTTCGATGTCGTGGCGCGTCATCACCTGGTCTACGGCGCGGCCAACACCGAGCGCTTCCGCAACTACGCAGTGCTCACCATCGAGAAGAACCGCGGCGGGCTGTCAGGGGTCGACATGGAGTTCCGCAAGCGGTTCGACCAGGCCCGCTACGAGCGCACCGGAGACCTCGTCGCCGAACAGCTGGTCGACACCCGGGTCTTCACCGAGTAGAACCTCGTCGGGAATCCCTCGCGCGGGGTCGCACCTACTGACCGATCGCGATCCGCGCGTGGTCGACGTGACCCGGCCTTGCGCCGACGGGGTGCGTCAGAACCCGGAGAACGACGAGACGATCTGGATCGCCGCGGGACCCATGATGACGATGAACAGCGTGGGCATGATGCAGAAGATCAGCGGGAACAAGATCTTCACCGGCACCTTCTGCGCAGTCTCCTCGGCACGCTGCGAGCGGCGGATCCTCATCTCGCGGGCCTGGATGCGCAGCACGTTCGCGATCGGGATGCCGAACGCGTCGGCCTGCACCATCGAGGTGATGAAGCCGCGCAGGTCCGTCACGTCGGTCCGGTCGGCCAGGGCCCGCATGGCCTCGGCGCGTCCGGTGCCCAGCTGCATCTCCTGCAGGACACGGAAGAACTCCTCGGCGAGCGGGCCCTCGGTGTTGCGCGCGACCTGCGAGAGGGCCGCGTCGAAACCGAGGCCGGACTCGACCGAGATCACCAGCAGGTCCAAGGCATCCGGGAGCTCGCGGGTGACGCGGGCCGACCGGTCGTAGGCCTTCTGGTAGAGGAACAGATGGGGTGCGAAGAGACCGAGCACCCCGAGCCCCACACCGAAGGTCAGCGCCCAGAGGACGTTGCCGAACATAAGTGGCACGAGGAATCCGGCGACTCCGCCGACAAGGAGACCGAGCATCTTCAAGGCCAGCACGCGGTCGGTGTCCCACCCGGCCGGGTTGCCGGCGAGGTCGAGCTTGCGGCGTAGCCGCGCCGCCTGGTCCTCAGGTGTGAAGCGCCGGCCGAGCTCGGTGAGGCGGCTGAAGAAGGGGCCGGTGACGCGTTCGTTGAACGGCTTCTCCAGCTCCCGACGCATCGGGTCCGGAGCAACCCTGATGGCCTCCACAGCCGCCAGCGACCGCACGACACCCGCGCGCTCGGTGCCGACGAACATGGTGGAGACGACACCGACGATGCCGAGGAAGACTGCGAGGAGACCTGCGTAGAGCACCCAGTTCTGCATGGTCAGACCTCCACCTTGACGACCTTGCGGAGCCACAGAGTTCCTACAGCCAACAGCGTCACGCCCATGACGATCATGAGGATCCCCAGCGGTGTGGTGACGAGCAGACCGATGTATTCGGGGCGGACGAGCACCAGATAGATGATGAAGACGACCGGCAGGCCGCCGAGCACGACGGCGGAGAGCCGACCCTCGGCTGAGAGCACCTCGACCTGACGCCGCAGCCGCTCGCGCTCGCGCATCGTGGCCGCGACCTGGGTGAGGACCTCGGCGAGGTTGCCGCCGACCTCGCGTTGGATGCGGATGGCCATGACGACCCAGGCGAAGTCGACCGAGCCCATGCGCGTGGCGACGGTCTCGAGCGCGTCCTCGATGGGAACGCCGAGCCGGGCCTCGACGATTGCCCGGTTGAGCTCGGCAGCCATCGGGCCGGTCGACTCGCGTACGACCGAGTCCACGCCCTGGGGCAGCGAGTAACCAGCCGCGAGCGACCCGGCGAGGAGCTGCAGGGTGTCGGGCAGCGCCTGGGCGAACGCGGCCTTGCGTCGGCCCTCTTTGAAGGAGAGATAGGCGAAGGGGGCGACCAGCCCGATCACGAGACCGAGAAGGGTCGCGAGCAGGTTGAAGCCGGTGAGCAGCGTGACGACAAGAGCTGCCAGCACCGCGATCCCGACGTGGATGAGCGCCCACTCCGCCGAACGCAGCGGGAGACCGGCGGCCTCGAGCTTCGCACCGAGGCCGGTGTCGATGTCTCGGCGTTGCACGACACGGCCGGCGAGCTCCACCGCGGACCGCGCGACGTTGCTCTGACCGAGCGCACCGGACGTCGCCACCGTGGACGCCGGCTTCTCGGTCCGGGGGGTGAGGGAATAGCGCGAGAGGCGTCGTCGCACCCGACCCGCGGTCTGGCCGTCTCGGTCGGTCGAGGTGAACGCGACGGCGAGCAGGATGAACAGCCCGACCGCCAGCAGCCCGATGGCGAGCGGGAGGAACCAGCCGCGCGTCGTGAGACCGGGGTCGACTCTCGCCACCGGCTTCGGGCCGTAGGCGCCGGCAGCGTCGGTCGGTCCGCTCGTCGCGACAGCCGGCAGGATGAAGTTGCCGGAGTCGCCCACCGTCTGGCCGGCTGCGACGGCGGACACGGTGACGTTCTTCGACGTGCCCGCGACGTTCGGCGGCACGATGACATCGATGACGACCTGGGAGGCCTGGCTCTGGGCGACCGCAGCGAAGGCGGTCGCGAGCTTTGCGGCGTCGTTCGTTGCGATCACCGAGCCGGTGCCAGCCTTGGTGAGGGCAGTCAGCGCAGCGAGCTGGGTCTTGTCGGTGCCGAGCGAGACGGCGTCGACCGTCACGCCCGACGACGAGACGCTCGCCGCTGCACTGGCGAGAGTGGCTGCGCTGCCTTCGTCGATGCCGTCGGAGAGCAGCAGCTGGTTGCGGATCCCGGTGCTGCCGAGCGTCGCGTCAGCGAGCGCGACGGCGTCGTACAACCGGGTGCTGCCCTTCGGCGTGAGGGAGTCGACAGCCCGGCTGACGGACCCGCGGTCGGTGGTTGGCGCGATCCTGACCGTCGCGGCGTCGCCGAAGGTCACGAGCCCGACGAGGACGTCGCGAGGGACGTTCGCCAGGAAGGTCGTGGCCGCGGACTTCGCCGCGGACATGCGGGTCGTCTTCCCGTCGGCGGTGAGAGCGCTCATGCTGCCGCTCACGTCCATCACGAGCAGGGTGCTGCGCGTGGGTGCGACAGCAGAGCTCGCGATCGGCTTGGCGGTCGACGGCACCTGCTGGCCGTCGATGCTGACCGACACGCTCGCCGGGTCGATGGTCGTGGTCCCTGCAGTCTCGGTCGCTGCGAACACCACCGACAGATGACCGTCGGGCTGCGGTGTGGCAGTCAGGATCTGGCCACCGATGGCATACGCCGGAGTGGTGGTCGCAAGAGCAGCGACGAGGACCCCCGCGCCGACGCTGGTCCGGGCCACGACCCGACGCACCCGCATGGTCACCATGCTCACGCTCCGAACTTCTCGAAGGCGAAGATCGAGGCATCGACCGTGACGCCGTTGGTCGCGAGCTTGTCCAGGAACTTCGGGCGCAGCCCGGTCGACTTCAGCGTGCCGAGCGGTGAACCCTCCTCGGAGTAGCCCGCGGTGTAGTCGAAGAGGAACAGGTCCTGCAGCGTGATGACGTCACCCTCCATGCCCACGACCTCGGTGACGTGCGTGATACGACGAGACCCGTCGCGGAAGCGCGACTGGTGCACGATGAGGTCGAACCCGCCGGCGACCTGCTCGCGGATCGCCTTGAGCGGCAGGTCGGCGCCGGCCATGAGCACCATGGTCTCGATGCGGGAGAGGGTGTCGCGCGGGCTGTTGGAGTGCGCGGTGCAGATCGAGCCGTCGTGGCCGGTGTTCATCGCCTGGAGCATGTCGAGCGCGGCTGCGTCACGGACCTCGCCGATGACGATGCGGTCCGGGCGCATGCGCAAGGCGTTGCGGACCAGGTCGCGGATCTTGACCTCGCCCTTGCCCTCGATGTTGGGCGGCCGCGACTCCAGCCGGACCACGTGGTCCTGGTGCAGCTGCAGCTCTGCGGCGTCCTCGATCGTGATGATGCGCTCGTCGTCAGGGATGAACGAGGAGAGCACGTTGAGCGTCGTCGTCTTTCCGGCACCGGTGCCGCCCGAGACCATGACGTTAAGCCGACCCTTGACGCAGCTCGCCAGGAAGTCGACGACGGTGGTCGTGATCGAGCCGAACGACACGAGGTCTTCGGCCTCGTAGGCGTCGGTGGCGAACTTGCGGATGGTCAGGCTCGCTCCGTCGATCGACAGCGGGGGCACGACGGCGTTGACGCGGCTGCCGTCGGGGAGGCGGGCATCGACCATCGGCGACGACTCATCGACTCGACGGCCGACCCGCGCGACGATCTTGTCGATCGTGCGACGCAGGTGCGCCTCGTCGGTGAACCGACCGTCGGCGGGGTAGAGGCGTCCGGCCCGCTCGACGTAGATCGTCGTCGGTCCGTTGACCATGACCTCGGTGACCTCGGGGTCGCGCAGGTAGGGCTCGAGCGGGCCATAGCCGAGGATGTCGTCCGAGATCTCCTGCGTGAGGCGCGCCCGGTCGCTGGTGGTGAGTGGCGTCTCCTCGTGGGACAGGACGTCCTGCAGCGTCACGCGGACTCGTGACTCGAGCTCCTCCTCGCTCAGGCGCGAGTCGTAGAGCTGCGGGCCGAGGCTCTCGAGCAGGCTGGCGTGCACAGCGCGCTTGAGCTCGGCGAACGGGTCCTCGGGGGCACCCCGGCGCGCACGTGCGGCATTGGCGTCGACACCGGCCTCGGGAGCGGTGCCGGAGCGTCCGCGCCGTGCCTGGGCAAGGCGGTCGGTCAGGCTCACGGGTTACCTCCTCCACCGGCGCGAGCGCCGGTCGGTTCGCATCTGCGGCGGGATGGCGTCGTCGGTAGTCAGGACGACGTAGTCGTCGATGAACGCCGAGATGGCCAGGCTCACGGGGTGTTTCGGGTCGTCGCTCACCAGGGCGACGCCGCGGTTGGTCGACGCGGGAACGTCCCGGCTCGACGGGATCTGCGCCACGATCGGCGCCTTGAGCGTCTTCTCCACCTCGGAGAGCGCGAGACCGACCTTCGAGTCGGAGCGGTTGAGGACGATCTTCACCTTGTCGCGCGAGAAGCCGATGAGGTCGAGCGTCTCGAGGGTGAGCTTGAGATTCTTCAGCGCCGGGATGTCGAGCGTGGCGATCAGCGCCACGATGTCGCTGCGGTCGAACGCCGCGAGCACGTGGTCGTCGAGCGCCGGCGGGGTGTCGACGATGATGTAGTCGAACTCGTCGCGCAGCAGGTCGAGGATGTGCACGATGAGGTCGGTGCTGATGGTCTCTGCCGCGCTCGGCTCCATCGGCGCGACGAGGGCCCGCAGCCCGGACCGGTGTGTCGTGAGCAGCGAGATCAGCGCCGGTCCGTCGAGGTCCTCGCCGATGGGGACGGCGTCCGCGATGGTGTGCGTCGGGAACAGCTGCAGTGCGATAGCGACGTCGCCGAAGGCGAGGTCAAGATCGACGAGGGCCACGGATCCCTTGCCGGACTGGGCGATCGCGGCCGCGAGATTGGTCGACAGCGTCGTCTTGCCGCAGCCGCCCTTGGCCGAGAACACCGTGACGACGCGCCCACGGTGGGTCTGGGGTGCGGCGCCCTCCGGGTTGTCGACCGACTCGCGCAGACGGGCCGCGATCTCGCGCTGCCGGCGTACTGCTGCGGTCAGGCCGGCGAGGTCGCGCTCCTGGATGACCTCGCGGACTCCGGCGCGCAGGGCATCGGAGAGGATCGCGGTGTCGATGCGGCGACGCACCATGACCACGCCCAGGCTCGGACGCCGCAGACGCATCTCCTCGGCGAGAGCGAACACGTCCTGCTGGTCGACGCTCGGACCGAGCACGACGCAGTCCTCGAAGACGTTGAGCTCGAGGTGCGCGGTGAGCGCATCGAGCCCCGGCAGGAGCGCGGCGTCAGGGCCGAGTGCGCCCTTGATCGACTCGGCACCCAGCGGGTCGAACTCGACTATCGCTGTCATGGCCTCGGTCCTGTCCTTGTCTGATCGCGGTTCACGGGCGCGGTTCGTGGTTCGACGGTGGCGGCCCGACGGGCGGTGTGTCGCGACAAGTCGTTGACCGGCCGCACGTCGGCCCGGACCTAGCCGAACAGGTTTTTCGCGCCGATGCCCGGGTCGTTGGGCGTCACCTTCGAGAACTTGTCCTCGAGGCCGAACCACAGCGCGCTGTAGGTCGCTCCGGAGACCTTGCCCGAGGCGTAGATGATCTTCTCGGCCTGCGCCTGGGTGACTGCGACCGTCAGGATCGCGGTGGGGATCTGCTCGGTGTTGCCGGACGCGTTGGCGGACCCGTTCGTGCCCGATCCGGTGGCGCCGGTCGTGGCGACGGTCGTCCTCGACACGACCGTCGACGGGCCGACCGCGATCACCTGGATGTGGGTGAGCAGGGTCCGGACGGAGTCGGTGGCGCCGTTGGACGGCTGCGCGAAGAACGACACGGTCGAGCCGGGGGAGACGAAGCCGGCGACGCGCTCCGGGTCACCGAGCTGCACCGACAGCGCGATGGTGCCGGCCGGCAGGGCGAGGCCCGAGGTCTGCTGGGTGGCGCCCCACTGCTGGCCGATGATCTGCTGGCCGGGGAAGACGGGCACGAGGGCGACGAGGTTGGCGATCGGGGTCGCGTCAGCCAGCGCACCGTCGACGGCGGTGGTCTTGGGTACCTGCTTCTCCTCGAACGCACCGTTGGCCGACGCGGCCGACCCGGTGGTGCCGATCTCGATCTTCGTCTTCGCTACCAGGACCTTCACGAGCGACTGGCCCTCCTGGGCCGCGTTCTGCGCGTTGCTGGCGTAGAGGAAGACCAGGACGGTGCCCAGCGCGGCCACGACGAGAGCAGCGACGAGCAGAAGTGTGCGACGACCCATGAGGACCTCGGCCTAGAGCGACCGCGCTCAGCGCGGTCCAGCGGTCACCGGTCCGCTCCGACCCGGCGTGGCGGTGCCTCACGTGATCGCGGACGACACTGCCACCTCGGGCCGAGGTGGAGACCCCGGCGAGAGCCCACACGACGTCGGTCGGCTCCTCGACCATTAGTAGCCCTGCGTGACCAAAGTGGAAGAGTTGGGCGCCCGGTTGAGACGTTTGGTGAGTGGTCTCGTCCGTTCGGTCGACGCTGAGTGACCAATCGCGGAGCCCTGTGTGAGGGTCACCTGATCGGAGCAGGCGATGAGGTCTACCGAGCGTGACACCGCTCCCGCACCTGCGGGTAGTGGCGGAGCGTCACCAACCGGGTCGATCTCAGCCGCTGGAGACGCGTGCGACGACGAGCGAGCGACGCTCGGTGTCGGCCCAGATCCGCTGGGTGCGCACCCAGTGCACGCCGGCCCAGCCCAGCAGCACGGCGGTCACGAGCAGGGGCATGAGCACCGAGCCGCCGAAGGTGCCGATCGAGAAGACCAGCCCGATGACCGTGGTCACCAGCGCCAGGCGGGCGGAGTAGACCGCCATGGTGCCCGGCGGCGCCGGGGTGTCGCGCGCGCCGCGCAGCTCGGCCCGGTGCGGGCGCGTCACCGAGAGCCGCATGCAGGTCGCGACGACGACGGCGGTGCAGCTCACCGACGCTCCGACCGCGCACAACAGGTCGACCGCACCCGGTGGCGTGCTGGCGCGCACGGAGGCCCCGATGAGCACGAGGAGCACCGCACCTCCGACGACCTCGAGCACGACGCGCGCCTTGCTGCGCAGCACCAGCGACTGGTCGTGCGGCAGCGTGGCGATCCAGGTGGCACCGGACCCGTCGAGGGAGAGCGCGTTGACGCCGAAGAGCAGCGCGGCACCTGACGACACCAGCGGCGGCAGCAGCGCGATCGAGGACCACGGCAGGCTCGCGACCGCCGCTGCAGCGACCGGCAGGAGCGCCAGCACGACCAGGCCCCGCCGTAGCGGAGGAGACCGCCAGACCGAGGCCCGGTCGACGTGCACGAGTGCCGCCAGCTCCGTCTTCGGGTCGGGGCGGCGGCGCAGGGGACGGGCGAGCGGACCGTCGATCCCGAGGTCGCTCGGCCGCCTCAGTGCCCAGGCCGCGAGGCGTACGGCGACGAGGTAGCCCACCACGGTGATGACCAGCAGCACCCCCACTGTCAACAGAGCAGCGGGCTCGGCCTGCACGGCCTGACCCTGAGCGTCGAGCACCAGCCGGGTCGGCGCCTGGTCGAGCAGCGATGCCACCCGGTCGGTCGACATGAGCCAGCCGGCGACGGCCAGCGCGACACCGAGTGCTGACCAGGTGACCAGCCGGCCGCGTCGCGTCCGGCGTACGCCGACCAGCGTCCAGCCGATCGTCTGGCCGACGGCGGTGCACGCTGCGAGGAACACCAGGAGCACGCCGAGAGGCGGTAGCGGACCGGCCGGGCCTCGTTCGGCGTACGACGTCGCTGCGATGAGGATGCAGACCTGGAAGTACCACGCGATGTTGAGCGGCGTGAGCAGCAGCGACAGGCGCACGAGGGTGCGTACCTGGACGGGATAGGCGACGAGCTCTGATTCGGGGATGAGCTCGGTGCCGCCGCCCGCGGCCAACGGTGCGATGACCGAGAACAGGGCGAAGGCGAGCATCGCCGAGGGCAGCAGCGCGAGCACCTCGCCCGTGCGGTTGATCGGGGCCGACGGGTTGAAGATCTCGCCCGCGGTCGGACCGTCGTTGGCCAAGCGGCCCAGCGGTGCGCCGGCGGCGGTGGCAGCGATGAAGGCGAGGAAGGCGAGGGAGACAAGCCCCAGCACGCACAGCCCGGTGCGGACCCGGCGCGACCGGACCATGCGCCAGCGCAGCGCGAACAGCGCGACCGCCTGACCGCGGGCGGTGCTCATGACCGGCATCTTCGCAGCGCTGAGATCGCTGTGATGCCAGGGTGTCTCGTCACCGGAGCAGATCGCGATAGCGGGCCGCACCGGCATCGCCAGCGAGCTCGGACGACGGGGAGGCCGAGACGACCTGCCCTGCTCGCAGCACCACGGCCTCGTCGCAGGCCTGAACCGCGAGCGACAGCAGGTGGGTCGAGACGAGCACCGCCGAACCCCGCAGGCGCGCGCGGCGCACCTCCTCGAGCGTTGCCTCCACCCCGAGCGGGTCGACGCCGTCGAAGGGTTCGTCGAGCAGCAGCACCGCGGGCTCGTGGAACGCCGCCAGCAGCACCGAGAGTCGACGGCCCATGCCGTGGGAGAAGCCAGACGTCACGCGGTCGGCGGCGCCGGCGAGGTCGAAGCGGTCGAGCAAGTCGGACGCGCGGTCCTCCCACCCTGACGGCATCCGCCGCATCCGCGCCGCGAGCTGGAGGTGCTCCCACGGGGTCGCGCGGGGGATCAGGCCGCCGACGTCGGGGCAGTAGCCGACGACCTCGCGAGCCCGCCGAGGGTCGCGTCGAGCATCGACACCACCGACGTGGATCTCACCGGCGGACGGTGGAAGCACGCCGGCGAGGACGCGCAGCGTCGTCGACTTGCCGGCGCCGTTGCGGCCCACGAGGGCCACGGATGCACCTGCCGGGACCCGGAGATGAAGGTCCTCGACGGCGTGCACGGCACCGAACGTCACGCTGAGCCCAGCGATGTCCACGAGGGTGCTCGTGGGGCTGAGATAGGGGTTCGAAGGCGGGTACGTCGACGGGCTCACCCCACGATCGTGCCCTCTCACCCCGCGGACCGCGTGCCGGACACGGTCTGACGCACGGCCGATCGGGTGACCGGGTGAGCACACGTGTGCGCTCCGTGAGCGGGCCGAGGACGCGAATGCGCCGTCGTACGAGGGCATTCGTCAGCGTCGATCGACACCGGGTGGTCTCGCGGGTGGAGGGCGGATCTCGTCAGGAATAGAGCGCCTCGATGTCGGCTGCGGACTCGGCCATGACGACGGAGCGGCGCAGCTTCATCGACGGGGTCAGCTGGCCACCCTCCTCGGTCCAGTCCTCGTCGACGATGCGGAAACGCCGGATCGACTCGGCGGTCGACACGGCCTTGTTGGCGTCGTCGACCGCGCGCTGCACCGATGCCACCAGGTCGGGATCGGTCGCGAGGTCGGCCACCGTCGCGGCGGCGTCCTTCTGGTGCTCGGACTTCCACACCGGGAAGGACTCGGGATCGACCGTGACGAGTGCTGCGATGTAGGGCTTCTCGTCGCCGACGACCATGCACTGTCCGACGATCCAGTGGCTGCGCAGGCGGTCCTCGAGAACGGCGGGAGCGACGTTCTTCCCGCCTGCCGTCACGAGGATCTCCTTCTTGCGACCGGTGATCGACAGGAACCCGTCGTCGTCGAGCGACCCGAGGTCACCGGTGTGGAACCAGCGCTCGCCGTCGATGGCCTCGGCCGTAGCCGCAGGGTTGGCCCAGTAGCCGTTGAAGACGTGCGGCCCGAACAGCAGCACCTCGCCGTCGTCAGCGATGCGCACCGACGCGCCGGGGAAAGGTCGACCGACGGTGCCGATCTTGATGAGGTCGGGCCGGTTGACCGTGGTGGCGCCCGCAGTCTCGGTGAGGCCGTAGCCCTCGAGGATGGTGAGGCCGATCCCGCGGAAGAAGTGGCCGAGGCGCTTGCCCAGCGGCGCGCCGCCGGACACGGCCCAGGCGACCCGTCCGCCCATCGCGGCACGCAGCTTGGAATAGACCAGCCGGTCGAAGAGAACGTGCTGCGCCTTGAGCAGCAGCCCAGCACCGCCGGTGTCCTGCGCCTGGCTGTAGGCCACGGCGACGGCCGTGGCACGGTTGAAGATCGCGCCCTTGCCGTCACCGATCGCACGCTGCCGCGAGCTGTTGAAGATCTTCTCGAAGACCCGCGGGACCGCGAGCAGGAAGGTCGGTTTGAACACCGCGAGGTCACCGAGAAGGTTGCTCACGTCGGCCGTGTGGCCGATGCGTACACCCGAGCTCACACAGGCGATCTGGATGATGCGGCCGAAGACGTGCGCAAGAGGGAGGAACAGCAGCGTGGAGCACTCGGGATCGGCGAAGATCTCCGGCACCGACGCCACGACGTTCTCGGCCTCGAAGGCGAAGTTGCGGTGGGTGAGCTCGCAGCCCTTGGGGCGCCCGGTGGTCCCCGAGGTGTAGATGATCGTCGCGACGTCGTCGGGGGCGACCGACGTACGCCTCGCCTCGAGGTCGTCGGCGCTCACGCCCGCACCGTCGGAGCCGAGGCGGTCGAGGTCGCCGCGATCCATGACGTGCATCCGCGGCGTGCTCGGGAGCCGGTCGCGGGACTCCTCGACCAGGGCCGCGTGCCGCTCACTCTCGACCACCACCGCGACGGCGCCCGAGTCGGTCAGGATCCACTCGACCTGCTCGGCGGAGCTCGTCTCATAGATCGGGACCGTGACGGCGCCTGCGTACCAGATCGCGTAGTCGACCACGGTCCACTCATAGCGGGTGCGCGACATGAGACCGACGCGATCGCCAGGGGCGACTCCGCTGGCGATGAGACCCCTCGCCACGGCCCGCACGTCGGTGTGGAACTCCGCAGCCGTGACCTCGCGCCACCCGCCGTCGACCATGCGCGCCATCAGCACGCGGGACGGTGTGGCGGTGGCGTGCCGGACGACGTCGTCGCTGAGCCGGGCGGCCTGGAGCGTCGAGACGAGGACGGGCTGGTGATAGTCGCGCACGTGGTGCCCCCTGGCAGACCGAGCCTGGCTGACCGGACCGGGTGCGGTCCCGTCCGCGTTCATGTGCGGTCACCGTAGGCGCTCCGGGGCACCTCGTGCGGCTGATCGGCGCACCGACACGTGGCTCGTGCCAAGATCCGGGCGTGCCTGCTGTGGACCTGGTCGACGAGACCTTCGTCGTCGCGGACCGGGCGTCGCTCGCGATGATCGTGTCCGACCCCCGGCGTTGGCAGGCCTGGTGGCCCGACCTCGAGCTCACGGTGTTCATGGACCGGGGCCTGGACGGCATCCGCTGGTCGGTCACGGGAGCGTCGGTAGGGTCTCTGGAGATCTGGCTCGAGGTCGTGGGCGACGGCGTCCTCGTGCACCACTACGCCCGCCTCGACCCGGTCGAGCGCGCGAGCGGCAGACCACGCCCGTTGCCCACCGACGCCGCCGGTTGGCGCCGCTCCGCACGAGCGCGCGCCCGGCACGCGACAGCGTGGAAGCGCGACATGTGGGCGCTCAAGGACGAGCTTGAGGCCGGACGCGCGGTCGGGACCCCTCGCACAGCCGCTCCCGAGGGGACCGCTGCCCCCGCGACCGGATCTCCGGGGAGTTGATGCGCCAGACGGGGGTCAAGGACGCGCTCGGATCTGCCGATGTCGCAAACGTGCCGATTCAGACGCGCTGCCCCTCGTGCGGTGCCGCGCTCCCCGTGGCAGCCGCGTGGTGCTCGCTGTGCCACTCCGACCTGCGGCCGCGCACGGTGACGCCGTCCGCGGCCGTCGTCCTGCCCGGCACGCCGGCGCGCCAGCCATCGGGAGCTGCCGCCGCTGCGCTGCCCGCCCCGGGCTCCACGCTCACCGACGAGCCGCGACCCACCGGTCGCCACAGCGCCGAACGTGTCGTGACCACCCCGCTCGCCGAGGTGGCGCACATCGGGGTTCCCGACCGGAACGGTCGCGACGAGGCAGCCGACGCGGCGATCCGTGGCTCGCGATCGGCTGACCGAGGGCGGGCCGCCTCGCGCGGCCGGCACGCTGCGGGCGCGCGCAGCGCACCCGTGGTCCATGACCTCGCGCACCTCGACCCGATCCCGCTCCCGTCCTCGGACACGGTGACGACGGAGGAGGTCGAGGCCATCGCCGACCGCATGCTCAGCCGGCTGGCCATCCTCGAGGAGCGCCCCCGCCTGCTCGATCCCGACGACCTCCCCGGCGGCAAGTGGGGCTTCATCGGCGGCGGCATGCTCGCCGTGGTCGTCGTCGTCCTCGCCGTCGGCTCGTTGATCGTCCTCATCACCAACCGCTGATCCTCCTCGTACCGCACGCTGAGGCGACGGTGACCTCGGCCCCGACAGTTGGTGGTCACGAGGAGCGGTCGCCGTCAGACCCACCTAGGGTCGTGCTGTGCGCCTTCATGTCGTGAGCGACGTCCACGGCAGCGTGGACGCCCTGTCGCACGCCGCCGACGGTGCGGACGCGCTCGTCTGCCTCGGCGACCTCGTCCTCTACCTCGACTACGCCGATGCCTCCCAGGGCATCTTCGCTGACCTCTTCGGTGCCGAGAGCACGGCGCGATTCGTCGCTCTGCGCACGGCGGGTCGCTTCGAGGAGGCTCGCGCCTGGGCCTCCGGGCTGTGGGACGACGCCATCGCACGCGAAGGCCGCAGCCGCGCCGAGCTGCACGAGGAACGCGTCCGCGCGCAGTACTCCGAGCTCTTCGCCGCGATGCCCGAACCCGCTTACCTGACCTACGGCAACGTCGACATCCCGGCCTACTGGCCCGACTACCTGCGCCCGGGCCACACCGTGCTCGACGGCGAGGTGACGGAGATCGGCGGGCTGCGCTTCGGTTTCGTCGGTGGCGGCCTGGTGAGCCCGATGCGGACTCCGTACGAGCTCGACGAGGAGACATTCGCGGCCAAGGTCGCGGCCCTCGGCGAGGTCGACGTGCTCTGCGCACACATCCCGCCGGCGCTGCCCGAGCTCACCTACGACGTGGTCGCTCGGCGTTTCGAGTACGGCAGCAGTGCCATCCTCGAGCACGTCCGTGAGACGCAGCCCCGCGTCGTTCTCTTCGGCCACGTGCACCAACCGCTGGCCACCCGCGCCCGGATCGGGCGCACCGAGTGCATCAACGTCGGTCACTTCCGCGGCTCCCAGCGCCCCTTCGCGCTGCGCTGGTGAGGTCCGTTCGCAGGTCGGCATCGTGGTCGCGCCGGAGGTCGCCATTCCCGGCGAGGCACGAGCGCACCGGGTAGGGTCCGCGACATGGCCGATCGGACCGAGTCGAGCATCGTCATCAACGCTGCACCCGCCCAGGTGATGGCGGTCATCGCCGACCTCGCCAGCTATCCGGAGTGGAGCGACGGCGTGAAGTCCGTCGAGGTGCTCACGGAGTGGGAGGACGGCCGTCCCGGTGACGCCCGGTTCGTCGTCGACGCCGGGGTCATCAAGGACACCTACGAGCTCGAGTACGACTGGGATGACGACCGGTCGGTCACCTGGAAGCTCGTCGAGGGTCAGATGCTCAAGGCGCTCGACGGCGCCTACACCCTCACCGAGAACGGCGACGGCTCCACGACCGTGTCCTACCAGCTCGCCGTCGACGTGAGCATCCCGATGATCGGCCTCATCAAGCGCAAGGCCGAGAAGGTCATCGTCGACACCGCGCTGCGCGGGCTCAAGGAGCGCGTCGAGGGCTGAGCTTGACCGGTCGTGCGCGGCGGCGGCACCCGTCGTCGGCGCCCCTCCATGACGGGTAGGTTCGTTCCGTGCGCGTGCTCCTGGTTGCTGGCAAGGGCGGGGTCGGCAAGACGACCGTCGCTGCTGCGACCGCGCTCGCCGCGGCCCGAGCCGGTCAGCGCACGCTGCTCGTGAGCACCGACCCCGCGCACTCCGTGGGTGACGTGCTCGGGCTCTCGGGCGGCGGAGTCGGTGACTGGCAGCTCGCTGGCGCGCCCACCCCGGTGCCCGCGGCGCCCGATGGCCAGGGTGGTCACGGGGGCCAGAGCCTGCTCGACGTCCTGCAGGTCGACACCCGATCGCGGCTCGACTCGAGCTGGACTGCCCTGCGCGGCACGATCAGCGGCCTCCTCGGCGACGTCGGCGTCGACCCGCTCGTGGCCGACGAGATCGCCGCGGTGCCCGGCGTCGACGATGTCCTGGCGCTGCTCGAGCTGCGTCGCTGGGCCGGCGACTACGACGCCCTCGTCGTCGACTGCGCTCCCACCGCGGAGACGTTGCGTCTGCTGGCGCTCCCCGAAGCCTTCGACCGGCTCGTCACGCGCGGCTTCCCGATCGACCGGCGCATCGCCCGTCTCGTGGGTGGCGCCGGCATCGCGCCCGCCGCGGTCGACGCCCTGGCCGCCCTCGACGCGCTGTCGGCCGATCTGCTGGCGGTCCGAGAGCTCGTGACCGGGCCGGGCACCGCCGTACGCCTCGTCACGACGCCCGAGCGCGTCGTGCTGGCGGAGACCCAACGTGCGCGGACCACCCTGGGGCTGATCGGACACCATGTCGACGGAATCGTGGTCAACCGGGTCGCGGTCGGCGACGGCTGGCCGGCTGCGCTCTCGGCGCGGCACCGAGACGTCCTCGTCGACACCCGGGACCGCTTCCCCGAGCTCCCGGTCCGCTGGGCCGCCTACTCCGAGCAGGAGCCGGTCGGCATCGAGGCGCTCCTCGCGCTGGCCGACCACATCCTGGGGTCGTCGGACCCGCTCGACCTCGACGCCCCGCGCGCGACTATCGAGCCGAGCACCGACGGCGAACTCTGGTTCCTCGACGTGTCGGTGCCCGGGGCCACCGCCGACGACGTGGTCCTCGCGGTCACCGACGACGGCGACCTCGTGGTCGACCTCGGACCACATCGTCGCGTCGTGGCCCTGCCCTCGGTCCTGCGCCGCTGCGAGGTCGCCGGGGCAGCGCTCGATCTCACCGACGCGGGTTCGGTCCTGCGCGTGACGTTCGCGCCCGACCTCGACCACTGGTCCATCGGGACCGGCCGGTGAGCGGCAACGACCCGCGGGCGGGGCACGAGGCTGCTCGGCTGCTGCAGGCGGCGCAGGAGTGGCTGCGAACCTCGGCCCCGCACCTTGCCCCGGTCGCGGCTGACGGTGTTGCGTGCTCGTGCCCGGTCTGCCGGGCGATCAGTGGCCTGCGCGAGGCGGACCCCGACGCGGTCGCCCGCTGGGTCGACTCGACCGTCGCGGCGGCGAGCAGCCTGGCGACCCAGGCTGCTGACCTCGCCGCAGCCGGCACCCGGTCCGCACCACCGGCGGAGCGGTCGGGGCAGCCCGCGACCGATCTGCCCGATGACCCTGGCTCCGACCGGGGCTACGCAGTCGACGACGACCTCGAGGACCTCGACCCGGTGGATGGCGACCTCGCGGACCCCGCACCTGCGGCGGCTGCGGCAGGGCAGGATGGTCTACGCACGAGGGGTGTCCGTCGGATCCGTGTCGAGCAGGATCCCGACGCCGTCGCTCGCTGACGGCGCGCTCGCGCACGACCACTGACACCGCACGTCCACCGGCGCCGGATGACTGGCACCCTCCTGAAGGCAGGCCCCATGACCGTCACGATCGGCGTCGACATCGGCGGCACCAAGATCGCCGGCGGACTTGTCGACCTCGACGGCATGGTGCTCGCCCGAGCCCGCCGCGACACCCCGGCGCGCTCGTCCGACGGCATCGTCGTGGCGATCATCGAGGTGGTCGGCGACCTCATCGTGGCGGCCCGGGAGGCCGGGCTGACGGCGCCGGCCGCAGTCGGGCTCGGTGCGGCGGGTCTGGTCGACGAGACGCGCTCGATCGTGCGGTTCGCCCCCAACGTCGACTGGCTCGAGGAGCCGCTCGGCCCTCAGGTAGCCGCGGGGTGCGGGCTGCCGGTCGTGGTCGAGAACGACGCGAACGCTGCTGCCTGGGGGGAGTTCCGCTACGGAGCCGGACGCGGCGCGCACACTGCGGTGTGCGTCACGGTCGGCACCGGCATCGGCGGCGGCATCATCCACCAGGACCGGCTCGTCCGGGGGTCCTACGGCATGGCCGGCGAGTTCGGTCACGTCGTCCGCGTCCCCGAAGGACGCCTGTGCGGGTGTGGCAAGCGCGGGTGCTGGGAGCAGTACGCCAGCGGGAACGCGTTGCTGCGCGTGGCCCGTGAGCTCGCCGCCGAACGGCGCAGCGAGGCGGGCATCCTGCTGGCACTGGGCGACGGCACCCCCGAGGGCGTCACCGGTCAGCAGGTCACCGTCGCCGCCCGCGAGGGAGACCCCGTGGCGCTCGATGCCTTCGCCCTGATCGGCGACAACCTCGGCAGCGGCCTCGCCGACGTGGCAGCGCTGCTCGACCCGGAGGTCTTCGTCATCGGCGGCGGCGTGTCGGAGGCAGGTGACCTGCTCCTGATTCCGGCCAGGGCCGCTTTCGAGGCCAACCTCGTCGCGCGCGACCACCGACCCATCGCCCGGGTGGTGTCGGCCGAGCTGGGCAACGACGCCGGTCTGGTCGGCGCAGCCGACCTCGCGCGCGACCTCACCGCCTGAGCGACCAAGGTCACCCTGCGTAGACCGACTGGGCCGGATCTGACCGGCCTCGCCGAGTGATGGACCGAACGGATGAGCCTGTGCCGTCCGTCGGGAGGGACCCAGCGGCCACGCAGAGTGACAACATCGTGGGTGTCGATGGGACTCGCTGTCGGCACCAGAGCCTGTGGTGGGACGAATGCAGACGATGACTCGGACGGCTCTCGCACGTCTGCGTCGGCCCTCGGGCGACGACGGCGCCGCTGCCGTCGAGTTCGCCCTCGTCTCGCTCCTGCTCTTCACCCTGCTGCTCGGCATCATGGAGTTCTCCCTCGTGATGCGCGACAGCGTCGCGATCACTTCTGCGGTCCGCACCGGTGCCCGCATCGCATCGGCCGAGGCCGCCGCCGGTCACGTCACCAGCTGTCCGCCCGCCACGACCTGCGCCCCGGCGAACGTCCCCCAGCTGGCCCAGGACGCTGCCGACGCGGTCCAGAAGGCCGGCTCCGCGATGCCCAAGGGCAACATCGACGAGCTGTGGATCTACAAGGCAGGGACCAACGGCCTTCCTTCGGGAGCGTCGAGCATGTCCACGGCGACCTGCGGGTCGGACTGCGTGAAGTTCGTCTGGGTCGACTCCGCCGGAAAGTTTCAATACGCGAGCGGGACCTGGACGTCGACGACGATCGCCGCCTGCATCGGGGCGGGCAAGTCCGACTCCGTCGGTGTGATCATGAAGGCCACGCACAAGATGCTGTTCGGGCTGTTCGGCACCTCGATGTCGATGAGCGACCGCGCTGTGATGCAGTTCGAACCGCTGCCCAACGCGATCTGCAGCGCGGCGGGTCCGACCAACGGCGGCCACCAGTGACCTGCGGTCGCGGGATCCTCGTACGGGTGCGGGGCACGGGCGCGACCGACGCCGGTGCCATCGCGCTCATCGTCGCGCTTCTCGCGCCGGTTCTTCTCGCGTTCTGCGCGCTCGCCCTCGACGTCGCGCGCTGGTACGTCGAGTCAGAGCGGATCCAGAAGGCTGCTGACGCTGCGGCGAACGCGGGGGTCGTCTACCTCCCTCAGGACTTCGCCCAGGCGAAGATCACCGCCCTCGACGTGGCGGCGCGCAACGGATACGTACCCAGCAGCACCGTCACGATCACGGTCGAGCCTGCGGATCGACCGTCGCAGCTCAGGGTTACCGTGACCAGCACCGTCGCCAACGCGTTCGCCGCCACCTTCGGCATGCCGCGGACAACGGTGAGCCGGACGGCTGTGAGCGACTATTCCGGTCCCGTCGCCATGGGTAGCCCGTGCAACCTCTTCGGCAACGAGCCGCTCGGTCCCACGCAGTCCACTGCGGGCTCGAGCACCAACTGCACGTTCGGCAGCACACCGAACTTCTGGGCCAACATCGCCGGACCGCAGACCAGCAAGGAAAACGGCGACCGCTACGCGACCCAGGGTTGCTCCTCGTCGTCGAACAGCTATTGCGGCGGCAGCGGACAGACCGACAACTGCGACCACTTCGGATCGAGCAACTGCCAGGGTGTGTCGGTCACGGGCAAGACCGTCTACTACTTTCGCGTCCGGATCGCACCCGGCGCCGGGAGCGTCGACGTGCAGGTCTACGACCCCGCGTTCGTCAACGTCGGCGACCACTGCACCGTCAACCTGCCGTTCACGAGCAGCACGAACCCCAGCTGGAACAGGGGGGACATGCCTAACCCCTTCGTGACCGACGCCACGGTGCGGTATCAGTACGGCGACCCCACGACGGCCGACTCGAGACAGGGCACGCCCGCAAGCCCGGGTACCTACTGCACCGGGGACAACGCGTTCGGGTTCACCTCGTCGCTGCCGACCACGACCTACGCCCTCCTCGCGCCCAACGACTCCGGGGATCCTGCCCGGTCGACCCCAGTGGCGACGTGCACACCGCAGCAGTACCGCGGCCTCAACGTCGATCTCGGCAGGTACCTCGACGCCAGCACGGCAGAGGGCAAGTCGACGGACGGGAGCTATGCCCAGAAGACGTTCCGTCGGTGGGTCTCCATCAATTGCCCGGTGCTCGCGCCCGCCTCGGGGCTGGCGGACTACTTCCTCGAAGTGCGGTCGAATCTCAAGACAGGATCCGTCAGCAACGCTGCGATGGCAGATCTCAGCGACCAGTCCGGCGTCACCGGCTCGGGACACAACCGTTTCTCGATCCGTGCCGTCGCGACCGGGAGTCGCGACGACGTGTCGATCGCGGCCTATGAGCGCATGCCGATCTATGCCAACCTCAAGTCCGGCGCGGCGACGAAGTTTTACCTGGCCCGGGTGCCAAGTGCGGGTGCGGGCAACCTGCTGCGGATCCAGTTCTTCGACACGGGAGACTCCACCGACACAGGAACCATCAGGGTCACGGCTCCGGGGGACAACAGCGGAAAGACTGCGATCACCTGCTACGACAAGGGCTTCCAACCCAGCTCGTCGTCGACCTCCACGGTCCTGTCAGGCTGCACCCTGACCAACGTCAATGCCAGCACCGGATATCAGGGCAAGGTCAAGGAGGTCGACATCCAGGTGCCGAGCGACTACCTGTGCAACGACACTTCGTCCGCCGGATGCTGGTTCACGGTCACGTACGCCTACGGCACGACGTCGTCGGATGGATCGGTCGCGGACACCACAACCTGGTCGGCCTCGTTGGACGGAGACCCGGTCCGCCTCATCAAGTAGTCCGGGCAGGTCCTTGCCAGCACTCTGGTCAGAGAACGGCGCCGTCGTCCCATCCGTCGTCCTGCGGGGCGCGGTCGTGCATGCGCGCAATGAGGGTGGCGAAGCCGCCGAGGAATGCCACGAGGGCGATCACCACGAGGGTGCTGTCGAGCCCGATGTGCAGCAGCGCCGACAGCACGATGAGCGCGGGCCCGCCGAGCATCGCTCCCCAGGCGAGGCGAGTCACCCGGTCGGTCTCCGGCAACGGCGGGGGAGGCGGGGGTACGAAGTGGCCCTCGTGGTCGTCCTCGATCGGTGCCGAGTCCTCCGCCGGCTTGCTGCGCAGCAGGCGGGAGGACAGCGGCGGGCGTTCGACCGGGAGGTCGAGGGGCGCGGAGTCGGTCTCGGACGCGTCCTCCTCGACCGGCCAGGGGGGCACCGGGTGGTCGTCGGCCTGGTCGAACTCCGCGACGATGCGCGCGAAGAGCGAGTCGATGTCCTGGGGTGCCATCTCCTCGCGCTGGCGGCGTTCGCGATCGGCGTCTGCCGCGTCGGATCGGCGGGCGGCGTCGGCGTGAAAGTCGGCGCGCAGCGCGGGAAGCGCGCGGCCGACGACAGCGCGCGCGAGCCCGAGATGGCCGAGATCCACGTGCACCCGCTCGGTGGGCCGGGTCGGCGGCGGAGTCTCGCGCGCCATCCCGCTGTCACCGGCCAGCGGCTCGGCCACCGCAGTCACCCCGGCGTCGCGCAGGATCTCCAGCACGTGGTCGGCGACCGGCGGGTCGACATCGACCAGCGCGACATAGCGGGAGGCCGGAGGCAGCCCGTTGTCACGCCCGGTCGGTGTGGTCATGACACCAGTGTCACTCGCCGGGTGTCTGCGCCGCGAGGCGGTGCACGAACTTCACGCTCTCGTCGAAGATGATCGGCGCGTCGTTGTCGAGGGTGGCGACGTGATAGCTGTCCTCGAGCCAGACCTCGGTGGTGTCCGTGCTGGCGACGTTGGCCAGGATCCACGCGGCGTTGCTGGGCTCGACGACGTGGTCCTCGCGGGAGTGCAGGAGCAGCAACGGTGCTGTGACCTTCGTGATGTCGGCGCGGATCTGCGCCCACCCCTGCTGCAGGGAGTACGCCGGCTGCAGCGGCAGCTTGTCGTAGCCGCCCTCGTCCTGACCGGGTCGCTTGATGTCGTTGATGATGCCGGGGAACGACTTGACGACGTGGCGCACGAACGGCAGCAGGTGGCGGTCCCATCGCTCGGTGTGCACCGCCGGGTTGACCAGCACGAGCCCCGCGACATCGTCGGGACGCTTCTCGGCGAGGCGCAGCGCGAGCGACCCGCCCATCGACAGTCCCATCACGAAGACCTGCTCGCAACGGTCCGTGAGGGTGCTGAACGAGCGGTCGACCTCGGCGTACCAGTCGTCCCACCGGGTGACGGTCATGTCCTGCCAGGCGGTGCCGTGGCCAGGGAGCCGGGGGAGCTCGACGCTGAGCCCGGCCGCCGCCAGGTGGTCGGCCCACGGGCGCATGGATCTCGGCTGACCGGTGAACCCGTGGATGACGAGGGCACCGACCGGTCCGCCGTCGTGGGAGAAGGGTTCGGCTCCGGGGAGGAGAGGCACAGCAGACTCCCGTCGTAGGTCCGGCACGGCACAGCGCCGGGTAGTTGTGGCCCGCGGTGCGGGCCAGGGTCCATCGTCGTACGGCATCCCACGGACGGGTGTGCCGAAGCCTCGCGGGAACGTCCCGGGAGGCTCACCCGTCACGCTACCGGCCACGTCACGTTGCCCGCCGGGGTTGGCGCGCCCTACTGTCGGTCTCACCTGCGGTGATGCCCCGGTGACCGGGCAGTGTCACGGCGGTGACGCACAAGCGTCGTCGAGACGACGGAAGGGGGCGGTGGGCCAGTGTTCTACTGGGTGTGCAAGTACATCCTCATCGGTCCCTGGCTCCGTCTGGTGTTCCGTCCCCAGGTCGAAGGTCTCGAGAACCTCCCGAAGGACGGTGCCGCGATCCTCGCGAGCAACCACCTCTCATTCTCCGACTCGATCTTCCTCCCGCTGGTCTGCAAGCGGCGGATCACGTTTCTGGCCAAGAGCGACTACTTCACAACCCCCGGGATCAAGGGCTGGCTCACCAAGCTGTTCTTCTCCGGCACGGGTCAGGTGCCGGTCGACCGCGCGGGCGGGCAGGCCTCCGAGGCGGCGCTGCGCACCGGTCTCCGGATCCTGTCCGAGGGCAGCCTGCTCGGCATCTACCCCGAGGGCACCCGCTCCGGTGACGGCCGGCTCTACCGCGGCAAGACCGGTGTCGCGCGGATGGCGCTCGAGGCCGGTGTGCCCGTCGTGCCGTGCGCGATGATCAACACCCACCTCGTCCAGCCCCCTGGCCGCGTACGTCCGAAGATCATGCGCGTGAAGATCTCGATCGGCGCCCCGCTCGACTTCTCCCGCTACGAGGGAATGGCCGGCGACCGCTTCGTCCTGCGCTCGATGACCGACGAGATCATGTACGAGCTGATGCAGCTCTCCGGCCAGGAGTACGTCGACATCTACGCCGCCAAGGCCAAGGCCATGACAGCGGATGCCGCCCTCGTGCTCGAGGCCCCCGACTCCGCCGAGCTCAACGTGGCCGCGGCGCCGGCTGCTTGATTTTTTGCGGCTCCCAGTGATCACCCTTCGGGTGATCGCGTCACAGGCGCCTCCGCGCCCGGTCGCCTTGGGCTCCCCTTTTGGGGAGCCGTCGGCGGCCGGATGTTCTGCCTGTGGCCTCCATCCCCGCCTTCGGCGGGGGCTTTGGCGCAACCCCGCTCGGGTGAGCTTCTTGGTGGCTGGCTGCGCGCCTTCCGCCCGGCTCGGGCCCTGCGGGCCGTCGCCGTCCGGTGACGCCTTCGGCGGTGGCGACGCTCGTCCGCCTATTCGGGTGCGCGAGCGCGGCCTCGATACCGCCTCGGCACTCCCTGCCACGAATCGCCGCCACTGAGACACCGTTGGGTGTCTGGCCGTGGGCGCGGTGAGTTCGGTGCTCGTGGGGGGCTGCGGTGGCGAGCGGGCTTCGCCCTTCGCGGGTGGCGTGCTGGTCAGGATGCGAGGGGTCGGTTGTGTTGTCGCCAGTGCGTTCCGGTGGTGTTGGCGAGTGGTGATTCGTAGCGTCGGTCTTCGGGTGGTTGGAATTGCCAGTGGTCGGGG
>JANXWJ010000079.1 GCA_025351185.1 Candidatus Nanopelagicales bacterium | reverse complement strand
CGCTACACCGCGGGTGCGACCGAGTTCTTCGTGCCGGCCCGTCTCCCCGACGACGTGCTCGACCGCTGCGCTACGGCAGCGGTCACCGTGCACCGCACGCTCGGGCTCCGCGACTGGTCGCGCTGCGACCTCATCGTCGACCCGAGCGGCACGCCCTGGTTTCTTGAGGCCAACGTCGCCCCCGGCATGACCGAGACCTCGACCTACCCGCAGGCGGTCGCCACCGCCGGTCTCGACCTCGGCGAGGTCACCGCCGGCCTCATGAGCGCGGCGATCGCGCGCGCCTGACCGACCCGCCCAGGCCCGAGATGCCCTGGGACCCCAGCTGTGTGCCCACGACGCGGCAAGCCGGGTTGTGAGCACATAGCCGCGCGATGCCTGCCAGAGATACGTCTCCACGACGCGGAAGACCGCGGTCTCAGGACATAGCTCGGGTTCGCTCGTGCCGCCGGACGGCCGTGCTGGCTGGGTGGCCGTGCCGTTCGTGCTGGCCAGGTGGTTGTGCCGTTCGTGCGGGCCGGGTGGCCGTGCTGGCCGGGGTGGTCGTGCCGTTCGTGCTGGCCGGGTGGTCGTCCTGCCGTGCTCGCGTCCGGCCGTCAGTCCGACGAGGTCGCGTCGATCACGTCGACGATGCGACGCAGGTCATCGAGGGTCGCGAACTCGATGGTGACCTTTCCCTTGCTCTTGCCGGCCTCGATGCGCACCCGCGTCTCAAGACGGTCGGAGAGCCGGTCGGCGATGTCGGCGAGCCCCGGTGCGACGGGTCTGCGGGGACGCGAGACCCGGGCGCGCTCACGACCGTCAGCCTCACCGACCGAGACCATCTCCTCGACGGTGCGCACCGAGAGGCCCTCGGCGACGATGCGGGTGGCGAGGCGGTCCATGGCATCGGTGTCGTCGAGGGCGAGCAGGGCGCGCGCGTGACCGGCCGAGAGCACGCCGGCCGCGACACGGCGCTGCACCGCGGTCGGGAGGCGGAGCAGACGCAAGGTGTTGCTCACCTGCGGGCGGCTGCGACCGATCCGGTTCGCGAGCTCGTCCTGGGTGCAGCCGAAGTCCTCGAGCATCTGGGAGTAGGCCGCGGCCTCCTCCAGCGCGTTGAGCTGCGAACGGTGGAGGTTCTCGAGCAGGGCGTCGCGCAGCAGGACGTCGTCGGCCGTCTCGCGCACGATCGCCGGGATCGGGTCGAGGCCGGCCCCGTGGCTGGCGCGCCAGCGGCGCTCCCCCGCGACGAGCTCGTAGTGCGGCCCGTCCGGCCCGGCATCGGGCACCGGGCGGACGACGATGGGCTGCAGGAGCCCGATCTCACGGATCGAATAGACCAGCTCGGCGAGGGCCTCCTCGTCGAACACGGTGCGCGGCTGCCGGGGGTTGGGGCGCACGTCGGCGAGGGCGATCTCGGCATAGCGCACGCCCGAGATGGTCGCGAGCTCCCGACCCGGTGCGACCGGGGCTTGCGACGGCATGGGCGGCGGGGTGCTCGCCCCGACGGTCACGACCGCCTCGATCGGGGTCGACGCAGCCTGCGGTGCCCGTGCTGCGTCGTCGCGGGGAGCGCTCGGGATGAGGGCCCCGAGGCCGCGACCGAGACCACGCTTCTGGTTCACCGTGCTCCTTCTGCTGCTGCCACGCCGGTTGACGCGCTGACCCTACCCTCGCCAGCCACGGCGCCGACCCTGGCAACCCCTGGACCGCACCTGCGGCACCGATCGGTCCGGACTACTGCTGGTACGGCGTATCCGCGCCCACGACCTCGATCGCTCCGGGCACCACGACCTGTTCCGCCACCGACCCGGGCACGGCGACGGCGACGTTCGGGGTCACTACCGACCCGAGAGGATCGACCGGCCCGACGCCACTGACTGCCTGGGCCGCTGGTTGACGTGCCAGCTCACGGGCTGCCTCGAGGTAGGACAGCGCACCGGTGCTGCCGGGGTCGTAGGTCATGACCGTCTGGCCGTACGACGGCGCCTCCGACACGCGCACCGACCGCGGGATCGCCGTCGGGAGCACCCGCACCCCGAAGTGGCTGCGCACCTCATCCGCCACCTGGGCGGCGAGACGGGTCCGGGCGTCGTACATCGTGAGCAGGATCGTCGAGACGTGCAGCCCCGGGTTGAGCTGATCGGTCACCAGGTCGACCGTGCGCATGAGCTGACCGAGACCCTCGAGGGCGTAGTACTCGCACTGGATCGGGATGAGCACCTCATCAGCCGCCACCAGGGCGTTGAGGGTGAGCAGGCCGAGGCTGGGAGGGCAGTCGATGAGCACATAGTCGAGCCGGCCGTGGGCCTGCTCGTGCGCGCCGAGGTAGGCCGCCACCGCCCGCCTGAGCCGGTGCTCGCGAGCCACCATGGGCACGAGCTCGATCTCTGCACCGGCCAGGTCGAGGGTGGCCGGCGCGCACCACAGTCCCTCGATGTCGATCACCGCCGTGACGACCTCGATCAACGGCCGGGAGTCGATGAGCACGTCATAGATGCTCGGGACATCGCTGTGGTGGTCGATCGCCAGAGCCGTCGAGGCGTTGCCCTGCGGATCGAGGTCGAGGACCAGCACCGCGAGGCCCTGCAGCGCCAGGGCAGCGGCCAGGTTGACGGTCGACGTCGTCTTGCCGACGCCACCCTTCTGGTTGGCCACTGTCATGACACGGGTGCGCGCCGGGCGCGGCAGGTCCTCGCCGAAACGGCGGGTGCGGACCTGCACAGCCGCCTCTGCGGCGCGGGCGAGCGGGGTGTCGTCGATGCTCACGCGCTCTCCTCAGAGTGGTCGGTTGACGCGGCAGCGGCGTCAGCGAGCGGGCTCGTCGTCGGGGGCCGGGGCGCCGTGGTGGATGTGGGGGTGTGCGCGGTCGGCCAGCCGAGGCCGGCGGCAGTTCCGGTCACCGGGTGATCCGCTGTGGATCCCTCGCTCGGCCAGCCGAGGCCGGCGAGTGTGTCATCAGGCGTGCTCATCGCAACCACCTCTCATCGCGAACACTCTCATCGCGAACCCCGTCGTCGGCCGGCAGTGACTCGGACCACGCGCACGACCGTCGTGGGCGGCTCGACGACGCCGGCCCCACAGATGAGCACCTCGGCGTGACCGCCGCCCAGCTTCTCCAGCGCGCCCGAGGATGCAGCGATCTCCTCGGCAGCACCCTCACCCTTGAGGGCCAGCAGCACACCACCGACCCGCGCCAGCGGCAGTGTCCAGCCGGCCAGTCGATCCAGCGGTGCCACGGCTCGAGCCGTGACGACGTCGACGGCCAGCGAGGTCTCCTCGGCGCGCCCGCGCCGCACCTCGACCCGGTCGCCGAGGCCGAGCGCCTCGACCGCTTCGGTGAGGAACGTCGTACGACGCAACAGCGGCTCCACGAGCACCACCCGGATGTCGGGTCGCACGATCGCCAAGGGCAGACCCGGCAGTCCCGCACCGGAGCCCACGTCGGCCACCACGGCACCCTCGGGCACCAGCTCCTCGAGCACCGCGCAGTTGGCGACGTGCCGACTCCAGAGCCGAGTCACCTCGCGAGGCCCGATGAAACCCCGGATCACGCCGTCGGTCGCGAGCAGGTTGACGTAGTGCAGCAAGGCCGCCGCAGCGTCCGGATAACGCAGGAGCAGCCTCTCCTCGACGAGCAGGTCCGCATCGTCGCGCGGCAGGAGCACGGTCGTGGGCTCAGCCGACGTCTCGCCGGGATCGGGCGACGGCCTGCGGTCCACAGCCGTGATCTCCGATGGCATGAGATTCGACCGCATCCGATCCGGCGACGTGCGTTCCGACGAGAAGTCGCCCGACGGCACAGCGCTGCCCGACTCAGGGGTCTCCCCCGGGTCAGGCTCGCGCGATGTCATCGAGTGCCTCGGGTCGCGTCGTGGATCAGGAGGTCGGCAGGACGACGACGTAGCGACGGGGCTCGACGCCCTCCGATTCGCTGGTGAGACCCGCTGCAGCGACAGCGTCGTGGACGACCTTGCGCTCGAACGGCGTCATCGGCTCAAGGCGGACCGGCTCGCTCGTGCTCGATGCCCGGGTGGCCGCCTCGGTGCCCAGCGCGGTGAGCGCCTGACGACGCGCCTCGCGGTGACCCGCGACGTCGAGCATGAGACGTGAACGCTCCCCCGTCTCACGGGTGACTGCGAGTCGGGTGAGCTCCTGGAGGGCGTCGAGCACCTGGCCGTGGTCACCGACGAGGTGCTCGATGTCGCCACCGACGATGCTCACCAACGCGCGGTCGCCTTCGACGTCCATGTCGATGTCACCGTCAAGGTCAGCGATGTCGAGGAGGCCCTCGAGGTAGTCCGCGGCGATATCACCCTCGCGCTCCAGGTGGTTCACCGGAGCTGAGCCGCGGGCTGTTTCACGGGAAACGCGCAGTTCGCGCGTCGGGCCGTTGCCGGGAGCATCGTCGTTGGTATCGGCGTCGACAGCCGCGTCGTCGACCAGGACTTCCTCGGTCTGCTCGGTCGCAGTGTCGGTCGCAGTGTCGGTCGCAGTGTCGGCAGCGGCCGTGGTCTCGCTCATGGGCACTCGTCTTCCGTCGGGCGGAGGTGCGGGTCGCACCGGGACATTGGGGGTGGACGATGGCCGCGTTTCCCGTGAAACACGACATCGATGGATGTCGTGTTTCA
>JANXWJ010000216.1 GCA_025351185.1 Candidatus Nanopelagicales bacterium | reverse complement strand
GACCATTCGACCTGTGACTCGGGGCTTGGAACGCGGCTGACCTAGACTGCACGGGTGGCGGACGCACCGGTGTACCTCGACCACGCGGCCACCTCGCCGCTGCGGCCCGAGGCGTTCGCCGCGATGACGGCTGAGCTCACTGCTGTCGGCAACCCGTCCTCGCTCCACACCTCCGGTCGCCGAGCCCGCCGGGTGGTCGAGGAGTCCCGCGAGAGCATCGCCGCGCTGCTGGGCGTCTCTGCGGGCGAGGTCGTCTTCACCTCCGGCGGCACCGAGGCCGACAACCTCGCGGTCAAGGGCATCTATCGCGCCCGTCGCAACGGTGACGACAGCCGGCGCCGGGTCCTCGCCTCCGCCATCGAGCACCACGCGGTGCTCGACCCGGTGCAGTGGCTCGGCGAGGCCGAAGGGGCCGACGTCTCCTGGCTCGCCGTCGACGACCTCGGGCGGGTGCGCCTCGACTGGCTCGAGAAGGAGATCGCCCGGGACCCCGATGCCGTGGCGCTCGTGGCTGTGATGTGGGCCAACAACGAGGTCGGCACGATCCAGCCGATCGCCGAGGTGGCCGCGCTCTGCGCGCAGCACGGGATCCCGCTGCACACCGACGCGGTCCAGGCCGTCGGCACGCTCGACGTCGATGCCTCGATCGCGTCGTCGCTCGCCCTGTCGGGGCACAAGGTCGGTGGACCGCACGGCGTCGGCGCGATCGTCCTGCACCGGGGGCTCGAGGTCGAGTCACTCATCCACGGCGGCGGTCAGGAACGCGACGTACGCTCCGGCACCCTCGACACCCCCGCGATCGCCGGCCTCGCGGCCGCCATCACCGCCTCGATGGGTGACCGTGACGACCGCGTCGAGCGGCTGCGTCGGCTGCGCGACGACCTTGTCGCCCGGGTGGTCCACGACATCGACGGCGTGACCCGCAACGGCGACCCGGACGGTTCGCTGCCCGGCATCGCCCACCTGTCCTTCCAGGGTTGCGAGGGCGACGCGCTCCTGCTCCTGCTCGACGCCGCGGGAGTGGAGTGCTCGCGCGGCTCGGCCTGCTCCGCCGGGGTTCCTCAGCCCAGCCATGTGCTCCTTGCCATGGGCATGGACCCGGTGGGCGCTCGAAGCTCGCTGCGCTTCTCGCTCGGGCACACGTCGGTGCCGCACGACGTCGACCGCTTGCTCGAGGTGCTGCCGGCCGTGGTCGCGCGCGCGCGTCGCGCCGGGTCGTCGCGATGAAGGTCGTCGCCGCGCTCTCCGGCGGTGTCGACTCAGCAGTCGCCGCGTCGCGTGCGGTCGAAGCCGGGCACGACGTCACTGCGATCCACCTCGCGCTGTCGCGCTCACCGCAGAGCCACCGCACCGGCGCCCGCGGCTGCTGCACGCTCGAGGACGCCCGCGACGCCCGTCGAGTCGCCGACGTGCTCGGAATCCCATTCTACGTATGGGATCTCTCCGAGCGATTCGCCGAGGACGTCATCGACGACTTCATCGAGGAATACTCCGCGGGTCGCACGCCCAACCCGTGCTTGCGGTGCAACGAGAAGATCAAGTTCACCGCCGTGCTCGACCGCGCGCTCGCTCTCGGCTTCGACGCAGTGAGCACCGGGCACTATGCACGCATCGTCGACGGACCTCACGGTCGTGAGCTGCACCGGGCGGTCGACCCGGCCAAGGACCAGTCCTACGTCCTGGGAGTGCTCGACGCCCAGCAGCTCGCCGGCGCGATGTTCCCGCTCGGCGACTCGCTCAAGTCCGACGTGCGCGCGGAGGCCAGTCGTCGGGCGCTGCTCGTCGCGGAGAAGCCCGACAGCCACGACATCTGCTTCATCCCGAGCGGCGACACCGGTGGCTGGCTGCGCGACCGGCTAGGTGCCGCGCCGGGTGACATCGTCGACGCCGAGTCGGGGGAGGCCGTCGGCCAGCACGACGGTGCCTTCGCGTTCACCGTCGGGCAGCGACGCGGTCTCGGACTCGGGCGCCCGGCGCCCGACGGTGCCCGCCGCTACGTCGTCGGCGTCGATACCGCATCGTCGACGGTGCTCGTGGGACCGCCCGTGCTGCTCGAGGTCGACACGATCCACGCCGACCGCCCGCGCTGGTGCGGCGCCGCTCCGACCGGCCCCGTCGAGGGCGCCGTGCAGCTGCGTGCCCACGGCGAGCCAGTCGACGCCGTCGTCGAGGTCATGCACGACTCGAGCGACGACCGCGTCGTGGCCCACCTGCGGGCGCCCGTACGCGGCGTGGCCCCCGGCCAGGCCCTCGTCATCTATGACGGCACCCACGTGCTCGGCTCCGCCACGATCACGCGTTCTACGCGTGGTGGTGGCGGTGTGGGCCCCCGCTGAGGCGAAGCCTCAGGAGGGACATCACGCGTTCTGCGCGGAGCCAGGTAGATCAGCTGCGACGTCGGGCTCGGGTGTCGGTGGCCTGTCGGGCGGCCTCCAGCCGCGCGGTCATCGTCGCCTCGAGATCACCCCAGAGGTCATACGCCGTCGGTGTCCGCCACCCGAAGCGCAAGGACCCGGATCGCAGCAGGGCGGCCGCGAGGATCGTGAGGCCTTCGGCGTACTCCAGGGGCACACCGGCCTGGATCATGAGCACGAACATCACGGCGGCGGCGACGGCTGCCGAGACATACCACTCGCCCGGTCGGATGGCCGCTGGCACCTCACCGCAGAGCAGGTCGCGGAGCAGCCCGCCTCCCGTCGCTGTGATCACGCCGAGGAAGGCGGCGCCGGCGAAGGTGAGGTCCACCACGAGCGCGCGCTCGGCACCGAGCACCACCCACACACCGATCAGCAACGTGTCGACCACGGTCATCACCGGCACGGCGGCGCGCACGGCGCGTGCGAAGACGAGGCCGATCACCGAGGCGAAGGCGGCGCTCTCCAGATAGGTCGGCACGACGAGTGCAACGGGTCGTCCGGTCTGCAGCAGGACGTCGCGGATGAGCCCGCCGCCGACTGCGCACACGAGCGCGATCGTGAAGACACCGACAGGATCGAGCCCCTTGCGCGTCGCGTGCAGGGCACCAGACAGAGCACCGAACGTCACCGCGGTCATCTCGAGCGCGAAGGGCAGCGCGATGACGCTGTCGACGGGATTGCTCATGAGTTGTCCTGCGTCTCGCGGTCGCGGGACCAGAAGCTCCACAGCCGGTCGGTGATGTCGCGCGCCGCGCGCGTCTCCCACCGCAGGCGCACCGCGAGCAGCCGGACGGCGAAGACCGTGAGCATCGCGAGGATCTGCGCCTGCCCGGTCGGCAGCTGCGCCGCCTTGACCAGGACCACGAACGCCAGCGCCCCGAAGAACGCTGCCGCAGCTGTGAAGACCCCGGGGCGGAGCACGCGAGGTGCCTCGCCGGCCAGCAGGTCGCGCAACGTGACACCGCCGACCGCGGTCACGGTGCCGATGAAGATGGCAGCGATCCACGACAGCTGCTCGCCCAGGGCCACGCTCGCGCCGACCGTGCAGAGGAAGCCGAGCGCTAGGGCATCGAGCACGATCACCACTGGCTCGAGCCGGTCGATGAGTCCGGCGAAGAAGAATCCGACCACGGCCGCAGCTGCGGCGAGCAGCAGATAGCGGTTATCGATGAGCACGATCGACGTGCCGGTCTGCAGGAGGGTGTCGCGCAGCAGCAGCCCGCCGAG
>JANXWJ010000043.1 GCA_025351185.1 Candidatus Nanopelagicales bacterium | reverse complement strand
CCCCGAGACCGGCGCCGAAGATGACGACGCGGCCCTTCTCGAGGTGCCGGATCGTGCTCATGGCCAAGGGCGTCGACGGGGTCTACGACGCAGACCCGCGCACCACCCCGGGTGCCGTCAGGTTCGACACCCTCACCCACTCCGAGGTGCTGACCCGCGGCCTCAAGGTTGCGGACGCCACGGCCATCAGCCTCTGCCAGGACAACGACCTCCCGATCCTCGTGTTCAACCTGCTCGTCGAGGGCAACATCGCCCGAGCCGTTCGGGGTGAGAGGATCGGTACGCTCGTCGCCTCCTGAGCGACTCGCAGCAGCCCCACCGCACCGCACCGCATCGCACCCCGCATGCACCACTGCCGACCCGACGAACGAGGAGCCTTCCGGTGATCGACGAGACCCTGCTCGAGGCCGAGGAGAAGCTGGAGAAGGCTGTCGGGGTGGCGAAGGAGGACTTCTCCAGCATCCGCACCGGACGCGCCACGCAGAAGATGTTCGACAAGATCACGGCCGAGTACTACGGCGCGATGACGCCCATCACGCAGATGGCCGGCTTCGCCGTCCCCGAGGCCAGGCTCGTCGTCATCACCCCCTATGACAAGGGGTCGATGACCGGGATCGAGAAGGCGATCCGCGACTCCGACCTCGGCGTCAACCCGACCAACGACGGCATCGTGATCCGCGTTGCGTTCCCGCAGCTGACCGAGGACCGTCGCCGGGACTACATCAAGGTCGCGCGCACCAAGGCCGAGGACGCGCGTATCTCCATGCGCAACATCCGTCGCCACGCGAAGGACGTCCTGGACAAGCTCGAGAAGGCAGGAGATGCAGGCGAGGACGACGTCCGCCGCGCGGAGAAGTCACTCGACGAGCTGACCCACAAGTACGTCGCCGCCATCGACGACCTCCTCAAGCACAAGGAGGCCGAGCTGCTCGAGGTCTGATGACCTCGCAGCCCGACTCCCTATGACCGCACCGCTCGAGTCGCCCGCACCCACCGGCCGCGCAGGCCGAGACCTGGTGTCGGCCTTCTTCGTCGGGGCGGCGCTCGGCATCGGACTCGTCCTCGTGCCGGTGCTGTGGTTCCCGTGGGTCTTCAGCGTCGTCCTGGCCGTGGCGCTGGTCATCGCTGCGCACGAGCTGCGCGGCGCCCTGGCCCAGCGCGACATCAGGGTGGCCTGGCCGCCGGTCTACATCGGCATCGCCGCGACCGTGCAGGTGGCCTACTGGTGGGGGATCCTGCCCCTCGTCGCGGTGTTCGCAGCCACGGTGCTGGTCTGCCTCGGCTGGCGCCTCGTGGCAGGACCAGAGGGCTACGTCGCCGACGCCTCGGCGTCGCTGCTCGTCGCCGGCTATCTCGGCCTCATGGGCGGGTTCGTCTCGCTCATGCTCGGGTCCTCGCACGGCTCGCAGCGGATCATCACCTTCGTCGTGCTCACGATCTGCAGCGACATCGGGGGATACGCCGCAGGAGTCCTCGCCGGTCGCCACCCGATGGCACCGAAGATCTCGCCGAAGAAGTCGTGGGAGGGGTTCGCCGGGAGCCTGGCGCTGCAGGCCATTGCCGGTGTGGCGCTGTTCGTGTGGTTGTTCGACGCACCGTGGTGGCAGGGGCTGATCACCGGGCTGGTGCTCACGGTCACCGCGACCGGCGGCGACTTCGTCGAGTCGGCCATCAAGCGCGACCTCGGCGTGAAGGACATGAGCAACCTGCTGCCCGGCCACGGCGGGCTCATGGACCGCCTCGACTCCCTCCTGCCCAACGCGTTCACATCCTGGCTGCTGCTGCGCGTGTTCCTCGGTCCGTGACAACCGTGCGAGACTCGAGAACGCCATGACAGAGGACCTCGAGAACCCCCGCCGCCCCGTTCCCGGTGAGCTGACCTTCACCTCGCCGAAGGGCCGCAAGCCACGGCGCCACCTCGCCGACATGAGCGGTGCCGAACGTCGCGAGGCCGTGTCTGCGCTAGGACTTCCGGAGTTCCGCGCCGACCAGGTCTCGCGCCACTACTTCGCCAGGCTCTCCGACGACCCGGCCTCATGGACCGACATCCCCGCGGGCCTGCGCGACAGCCTCGCGGAGGCGCTGACGCCCCCGCTGATGACGTCGGTGCGCGAGCTCACCACCGACTCCGGGACCACGCGCAAGCAGTTGTGGCGCCTGTTCGACGGGGCTCTGGTGGAGAGCGTGCTGATGCGCTATCCCGACCGCGTGACGATGTGTGTCTCGAGCCAGGCCGGCTGCGGCATGAACTGTCCGTTCTGCGCCACCGGTCAGGCAGGTCTGACCCGCAACCTGTCGACTGCCGAGATCGTCGAGCAGGTCGTGGCCGGCGCGCGTGAGCTGGCGCGCGGCGAGGTCCCCGGTGGCACCGGACGCGTCTCCAACGTCGTCTTCATGGGCATGGGTGAGCCGCTCGCCAACTACAAGGCGGTCATCGGCGCCGTACGCCGGATGGTCGACAAGAGCCCCGAGGGACTCGGCATGTCGGCGCGCGGCATCACGATGTCCACGGTCGGCCTCGTCCCGCGCATTCGCGAGCTCGCGACCGAGGGCATCCCGGTGACGCTCGCCGTGTCGCTGCACGCGCCCGACGACGAGCTGCGCGACACCCTCGTGCCGGTCAACACCCGGTGGAAGGTGAGCGAGGTGCTCGATGCCGCGTGGAACTACACCCGCGTCACTGGCCGCCGAGTCTCCATCGAGTACGCCCTCATCAAGGACATCAACGACCAGGCCTGGCGCGCCGACCTGCTCGCGAAGCGGCTTCGCGGCAAGCTCGTCCACGTCAACCTCATCCCGCTCAACCCCACGCCGGGGTCGAAGTGGACGGCGTCGCGGCCCGAGGACGAGCGGGAGTTCGTGCGCCGGCTCGAGCTGGGTGGCATCGCGGTCACCGTACGAGACACCCGCGGACGCGAGATCGACGGAGCCTGCGGCCAGCTCGCTGCCGCCGAGTAGAAGCACCGTCGATGTGCAACCACCACGGCCTCTAGCTCGTCGTGACCACACATCGACGGGGTGGGTGACCGTTCGGCGCACCTCGTGGGCTGCTCGGCGACCGATTCCCGGGTTGGCCGACATCGGGGCGACCCGGGCCGACATCCTGAGGTCACACGCCGTCGGGAGGATCGTCATGTCGCAGTCCGGTGCCTACGCCGCTGCCTACGCCCGCAGCATCGAGGACCCCACCTCGTTCTGGGGCGAGGCTGCTGAGGCCATCGACTGGGACACCCCACCGGTCACGGTGCTCGACGGGTCGGACGCGCCCTACTTCCGGTGGTACTCCGGCGGGCGGCTCAACACCTGCTGGAACGCTCTCGACCGCCACGTGCTGGCCGGTCACGGCGACCGCCTGGCGCTGGTCTACGACAGCCCCGTCACCGACACGAAGCAGACCTTCACCTACGCCGAGCTGCTCGACGCGGTGGCGATCTTCGCCGGTGGCCTGCGATCGCTGGGGGTCGAGGCGGGCGACCGCATCGTGCTCTACATGCCGATGGTGCCCGAGGCGGTCATCGCCATGCTTGCGAGCGCGCGGCTCGGAGCTGTGCACTCGGTGGTGTTCGGCGGTTTCGCCCCGCACGAGCTCGCGATCCGCATCGACGACGCGACCCCCAAGGTCGTGCTGTCGGCGTCGTGCGGCATCGAGCCGGGTCGCGTGGTGGAGTACAAGCCGATGCTCGACCGGGCGCTTGAGCTCGCGACGCACAAGCCTGATGTATCAGTGGTTCTCCAACGACCCGAGGCGATCGCGGCGATGGGCGAGCGTGACGTCGACTGGAACGAACTGGTCGCGCGCTCCGAGCCGGTCGACTGTGTGCCGGTAGGTGCGACAGATCCGCTCTACGTGCTCTACACCTCCGGCACCACCGGCAAGCCCAAGGGCATCGTGCGGGACAACGGCGGCCATGCCGTCTCGCTGGCATGGAGCATGCGCAACGTCTACGACATCGGCCCGGGCGACGTCTTCTGGGCGGCGAGCGACGTCGGCTGGGTCGTCGGGCACTCCTACATCGTCTATGGCCCGCTGCTCGTCGGCGCGACAACCCTTCTGTACGAGGGCAAACCGGTCGGCACGCCCGACGCAGGAGCCTTCTGGCGGGTGATTGCTGAGTACGGGGTGAAGGCGATGTTCACGGCGCCGACGGCGTTTCGCGCGATCAAGAAGGAAGACCCCACGGCGTCCCTGCGCGCGGGCTATGACCTCTCGTCGCTGCAGACCCTGTTCCTCGCCGGTGAGCGACTCGATCCCGACACCTATCACTGGGCCACCGACATCCTCGGCATCCCGGTCATCGACAACTGGTGGCAGACCGAGACGGGCTGGCCGATAGCCGCCAATCCTCGCGGCCTCGAGCCGATGCCGATCAAGCCCGGGTCGCCCACGGTCGTGATGCCGGGCTATGACGTGCAGGTGCTCGACGAGTTCGGCAAGCAGGTAGCTGCGGGGGAGGAGGGCAACATCTGCATCAAGCTGCCGCTGCCCCCCGGCACCTTGCCGACGCTGTGGAACGACGACAAGCGCTACGTCGAGTCCTACCTCAGCGTCTTCACCGACTTCTACACCACCGGCGACGGTGGCTCGATCGACTCTGACGGCTACGTCTTCGTGATGGGACGCACCGACGACGTCATCAACGTCGCGGGCCACCGGCTCTCGACCGGATCGATGGAGGCCGTCGTCGCGACGCACCCCTCGGTCGCGGAGTGCGCCGTCATCGGCGTGCACGACCAGCTCAAGGGCCAGATCCCACGAGCGTTCGTTGTCCTCAAGAGCGGCGCCGACATCGATCCCGCCGTGCTGCAGAGGGAGATCGTGACCGCAGTACGCGACGAGATCGGCCCGGTCGCCGCACTCAAGAGCGTGGTCGTCGTTCCCGCACTCCCGAAGACGCGGTCCGGCAAGATCCTGCGCCGCACCATGCGCGGCATCGCCGACGGCCGCCCCGAAGCCCCGCCCAGCACGATCGAGGACATCAGCGTGCTCGACGTCCTACGCCCCCTCCTGCGGGACTCCGGCGACTGAACATCGGGCCAGCGCGCTGGGATAGGTGCACACCGAGTGTGTATGACGTGGTGTCATACACATGAGCAGGACAGTGGTGGTGCAGGCGCGGGTATCCGAGGCTGAGGCCGCTGCTGCTCAGGCGGACGCGGCGCTGCTCGGCCTCGAGGGGACATCGGAGGCGGTGCGAGAGGGCCTGGCCCAGCTCCACCGGCGCGCCCAGCTCTCGGCGCTCGCCAAGTCCTACGACGACTTCTTCGGTGGTGAGCCCGCACCGCTGTCTGACGTGACCGCGGCGCTGTACAGCGACGACTGATGCCGCGGCCGCCTGCGCCGAACCCGCCCCCGTTCCGCGGCGACGTCTGGGACGTCGTGTTCCCCCGGATCGGAACCCACCCTGCGGTCGCCTTGACGACCAACGCCTTGCGCGGGCGGCTGTCGTCGGTGACCGTGGTGCTGGTCACCGGGAGTCAGGGCCCGAGCACCACTCACGTCAAGCTCGGGCCGTCGGCCGGGTTGACCAGGTACCCGGTCAGCTATGCGAACGTCACCGGCGTGCACACCGTGCCGGTCGCGCGCTGCCGCACGTTGCGGGGACGGCTGACTCCCGATGACATGGAGCTGCTCGAGGACTCGCTCGCACTCGTTCTGGGACTGCCATCGCGGCCGACGTCGCGCTGACCGGGCACGACGCGGCATCCACTCTGTCATCGGCTGCCACGGATTGATTCGCATCTCTGGGCCGCGAGGACCGCGAACACGACGTGCTGTCGCCCGTCTTGCGACTCCTCGACGCTGCACCATGGCTCGCAAGGAACCAGCATCGCCCGGATGTCGTCTCAGTGCGTTGAGCATCGGAAGGATCGCCGCTGTCGGCCTGGCCGTGGGTCTCCTGACGGGCTGCTCGGGCTCCGGCACAACGTCCAGCGTGTCCGAATCCTCAAGAACTACTGTCCCGCCGTCCGTGGCGAGCGCCATGGATCTCTGCCGGTCCGCGACTGGAGCTCAGGCCTCCGTCACTACGGCGTACCCCACGACGGTCGATCAGGTCTGTCGGAGCCATCACAGTCCGGTGGGCACACCCGCCGTTGCCGGGAAGTCTCCCGTCGAGGGTTACGCCGACTGGGACGCCCTTGCGTCGGATACCGCCGCAGCCTGGTGCGCCATCAACGCCGGAAATCAAGGCTACGAAGTGACTGCCGTTGCCCAGGGTGCGCGCACGGTCACGCTCGAGACATCCCCGGAGCCTCTCGACCCAGGGCCGAACGGCCCCGCATTCCCGTGACGTACTGCGAACATCCGCGCCTCAGCCGCTGTGGTGTCACGACGCCGTTGCTGGACCCGTCGTCTTGATCAGGTGCGCGAGCACGATGGTGTCGGTGTACGTCGTGCGTCCGACGACCTGGTAGCCGTGGCGTTCGTAGAACTCGACGTTGCCTGGCACAAGGGTGTTGGTGGTGAGCTCGAACTGCTGGACGTCGGGATGTGCCTGCTCGATCGCTCGCACGAGTGCGGCACCGATCCCACGCCCTTGATACGAGGGGTCGACGCACACGGCGCGGATCTCACACGACGTGCCCGACACCTGGCCACGTGCGCTGCCGACCGTGCGTCCGTCGGCGCGGACGATCAGCACGGTGTGTGTCCGGATGTCTCGCTCGACCGCAGCGAGATCCTCCTGCAACGGGGGGAGATCCCGGGTGCCGCTCAGGCGGCCTTCCTCTGCGAACGCCCGCATCTTGATGGTGTGGATATCAGCGGCATCTGAGACCGCAGCGGGAGCGATCGTGAACTCGGCATTCGGCACGGGGGACAGTGTGCCGGAACTGCGGACGTGTGATTGGCGACACGAGCCGACGCCCGATGCGGGCGTGGCCTTGCGTTGGGCGTGCTGAGCTCGTTGCTGGCAAGGACCATGGAGGGCGGGCTTCGCCCTTCGCGGGTGGCGTGCTGGTCAGGATGCGAGGGGTCGGTTGTGTTGTCGCCAGTGCGTTCCGGTGGTGTTGGCGAGTGGTGATTCGTAGCGTCGGTCTTCGGGTGGTTGGAATTGCCAGTGGTCGGGG
>JANXWJ010000039.1 GCA_025351185.1 Candidatus Nanopelagicales bacterium | reverse complement strand
GCCCACGACCGTGACTCTGCCCATGACCGCGACCGTGCCCACGACCGCGACCGTGACCACGCCGGTCGGGCTCAGCAGGCGCGTCCGCGCGACGAGCTCGGACGCCCGCTTCCGTATGGCGCCCAGGGTGTGACTCCGGTGTCCACCAGCGCGCTCCCGGCGGTGGAGACGGTCGCTGCCGCGCACCATCTCGTCCGCGAGGGTCACCCCTTCGCCGCCCACGAGGTCCTCGAGGCGAGGTGGAAGTCGGCCCCGTTCGCCGAGCGCCAGCTGTGGCAGGGTCTCGCGCAGGTCTGCGTCGCGATGACCCACGCCGCCCGAGGCAACCAGGTAGGAGCCGCCCGGCTCCTGGAACGCGCCACCGGCCTGCTCGAGGACTACGCGAGAGCAGGTGGTCCGACGTACGACCTCGATCTCGCCGCACTCCTCACATGCGCCCGGCAACGCATCACCCGCCGCTGACCCCAGCACGCCCCCAACCGGATGAATGTGCCCCGACGTGCCATAGGCGCAAGCAAACTTCCCCGCTGCGGGGTCCAATGCACATCCGGAGCGTCGCGACCCTGGTCCGTGCTAGCCGCCGGAGAACGCGCCGAGGCCGTCGTCGACGAAGTGCGCGCGGGAGTGGCTGCCGTCGCAGAAGGGCTTGTTGGCCGACTGCCCGCAACGGCAGAGATAGCTACGCTTCGTCTCGCGCAGCACCGTGCCGTCGGACCGGACCACCGTGATCTGCCCCAGCACCTCCAACGGGCCGTTGGGGGTGGGCGTCACGGTGACGGCGGGTGCCTCCACCTCGGCTACGTCGTTGCTCTCGGCAGCAGCCGCGGCCGACGTACGGGTGTAGCGGAGGGCTCCGCTCGGGCACGCGTCGATGGTGGCAGCCAGCTCGTCGGCTCTGACGGCATTGGGCGTGATCCACGGCCGCTCGCCCGGATGGAAGACCGTGGGCAGGGCCGAGGCGCACACACGCGAGTGGATGCACCGGATGCTGTCCCAGTGCACCGTGATGCCGTCAGCTGGATAGTCGCGGGTCGCCATGGCTCGATCCTTGCCTGCGGACGCCGAGCGCGCCCGCCGGAGGTGCACCGCTATCCGGTGCGTCGCTCGGTCACTGGGGCGCCTGACGTGCGCCTAGCGGAGTCAGGGGCACATTCATCTGGAGGGGCGGGCTAGAGCGAGCCGATCTTCTGGAGCCAGTTGAAGGACCAGTAGCCGGGGATGGTGGGGAGCCAGAAGGTGAGGAGACGGAAGAGCAGGGTGGCGGAGACCGCGATGCCGGGGTCGATGCCGGCGGCCGTGAGGCCGGCGACGTAGGCGACCTCCACGGCGCCGAGGCCGCCGGGGGTCGGGGCGGCTTGGCCGAGCGTGGAGCCGGCGAGATAGACCAGCGCGATGGCCGGCCAGTTGACGGCGCTGCCGGCACCGAAGGCCTCGACGCAGGCGATCATGCACAGGGCGAACGAGGTGTTGAGCAGCAGGATGCCGCCCACGCCCTCGACGATCTTCCACGGGCGCTGCGCGACGGTGATCAGTCGTGGGCCGACCTCGACGAGGATCGGGCGCAGCCGGTCGGAGATGATCTTGCGCACCGGCCCGAGCAGGAGCAGGAGGGCAAGGATCACGACGACCACGATGACACCGATCACCGCCGCCTTCGGGGGCGAGAAGTGGAAGCTGGCCGACTGTCCGGCAGCGATGGCCGTGCCCGTCAGCAGCGCGATGTGTACGACAAAGGCAAACACCTGCGAGACGCCGACGCTCGCGGCGGCGAGCGCTGGGTGGAGCCCCGACTTCTGCAGATAGCGGACGTTGACCGCGACGGCGCCGACTGTCGGCGGAGACACCAGGGTTGCAAAACCCGCAGCGAGCTGGGCAGCGAAAGTTCTGATGTGCGAGAGCTTCTCAGGCACGAAACCAGACAGCGACAGCGAGGCACCGATGAAGGTGAGGAACGAGAGCCCGAGCGCCAGCAGCGCCCAGTTCCACTCGGCGCTGCGGGCTAGTCCGATCAGGTCGACCTGCGCAAGCTGGGAGAGCAGCACGTAGGCAGCGATCGAGCCGGCGACGATCGTGAACAGTGTGCGGGGCTTGATCCGACGCAGCTCGAGCTGCTCGGTCTCTGCGCCCGCCGGTCGCAGCGCGATCAGCTCGTCGCGCAGCTTGCCAATGAGCTCCTTGTTGCCGCGCAACCGTCGCCGGGTCTCGGGCGAGAGCGCCACCTTCTGCAGGGCCGGCAGCGCCCGCGCGATGCGGTCGGTGCCGAAGATGCGCGCACCCGTCTCGACCGCTCGGGTCGGATCGGTGAGCAGCGCGGCGGTGCACAGCAGCTCGGCGAGGTCGATGCGCTCCTGCACGTCGCTCGCCGCGATCGCACCGTGCTGCACGCCCGCGAGCCAGATCTCGCCGTCGGAGCCCTTGATGAGCTGCTCGGGGGTGAGCGCGCGGTGCACGATGCGCTCGTCGTGGAGCGTGCGTACGGCGGAGAACACAGCGTCGAGCTCGGCGTCGCCGACGGTGCCGGGGCCGAGCTCGGCGAACGTGCGCCCTTCGATGTGGTCGTAGGCCAGCAGCGTCGAGTCAGGACCCACCTCGACAGCGGCACGCAGCCGCGGGGTGCGACCGCCGGCCGCGGTGGCGGCGTACGACATCAGGGCCGCGTGCTCGATCTGCGCACGCATCGAGAAGACGCTGGGGTTGGCGGGGTCGGTGCGCAGCCGCAGCTGACGCCAGGCGGCGGACGCCAGGCCCGCACCTTCGAGGTCACGGTCGAACACGAGCACCCGCAAGCGCTCGTAGCCGCGCGTGTGGGCGGTGTACTCACGGCCGCGACGCGTGTTCTTTGTCGCGCGCAGGATCGTGATCGGGAGGCCGGCCTTGTCGAGCGCGTCAGCCACCTGCATGCCGGTGGGTCGCGTGGTCGGAGTGCCGAGGGTGTAGCGGATCGCCAGGCCGACGGCCCACCCGAGCAGGATCGAGAGGGTGATGACGGTCGCGGTGTTGCTGCTGGTGGTCAGCGCCACGATGGCGACCGCGACCACGGTGAGAATGGCGAGGAAGCCCCAGCGACCGCGACCGAGCAGCCGCGCGACCGTGATGAAGGCGACGAGGCCGGCGGTGATGCCGTTCAGCGCCGCGCGCGCACCCGGCTCGGAGCCACCGGTGATGGCGAGCGAGAGCTGCGCGCTGGCGAAGGTGGCCATGAGGAAGTTCGTGAGCAGGGCGATCCCGAAGACGAGCACCGTCGCAGAGACGGCATCGACGAGCTGGCGAGGACGGCGGCGTACGAGCAGGTCGACGGCGGCGGCGACCGGCAGCGCCAGCACACCGAGGCCACCGACGAACGACAGCGCGGTGCGCAACAGGTCGGGGAGGCGGCTGCTGGCGTCGACGAGGTCCTGGCCGATGCCGCTCGAGGTGGCGGTCAAGAAGTAGGAGATCGCCACGATCGCGCCAAAGGCGACGAGCGCTGTCGCGAGGCGGAGCAGGTCGATCGGGCGACGGACCCGGCGCGGGATGACCCCGTCCTCGATGACCAAGGTGCCTTGGCCGCCGTCGTCGAGGTCGGGCACGGCGGTGGACATGAGGATGATCGTCGCATCACCTGCACGGATCGGCGGGGAGGAGGGGAGGATGCCGCACGTGACGTCGACCTCTCGGAGCAGCGCGGCCGGTGGCGACCGGGGCGGACGCGACCCCGGGACCGGCCTCCCGACGCCGTTCGCCGAGTCGGTTCTCGACCTCGTCGAGCAGATCCCGCACGGTCGGGTCATGTCCTACGGCGACGTCGCGGCAGTGCTCGGGTCCGGCGGGGCCAGGGCCGTGGGCACGGTGATGGCGCGCTTCGGGTCGGGCGTGCCGTGGCACCGGGTGATCCGCTCGGACGGGTCGCCGCCTGCGGGTCACGAGGTCGAGGCGCTGCGCCGCCACCGCAGCGAGGGCACGCCTCTCGTCGCCTCCGGCACCCGGATCGACATGCCCGCCGCCCGCTGGTCGCCGGGGTCATGACGGCCGAGACAGTTGCTCTCGCAGGTGTCTTCAGGCTCGTGGGCACCTAGCCTCGATGGTGTCGGCGACCAGCGCGCCGGATGTCGGTGGTCCGTGGTGGGATCGTCCTGTGCCGTTCCCGACCTCGACTCCTGCCGACGGCGTGACAGCGCCCGGCTCAGGTGTCGCGGAGCCGCCGGCCCACCCCGGCCGCACCCCGCCGGTGCTGGTGCTTGACCGCACCGCGCCGCTCTCCCTCGGCGCCCCCGACCTCGACGCGGAGCAGCGCCAGGTCGTCGCGCACCGCCGCGGCCCGATGCTCGTGCTCGCGGGTCCGGGCACGGGCAAGACCACCACCCTCGTCGAGGCGATGGTCGCTCGGATGACTGGCGCGGACGCCCTGCGGCCCGACGAGGTCCTCGGGCTCACGTTCGGCCGCAAGGCGGCCCAGGAGTGGAAGGCGCGGGTCACCGCCCGGCTCGGCGGTGGGCTCGTGCCGACAGTAAGCACCTTCCACTCCTTCGCCTACTCCCTCGTGCGCAGCCAGGCCGATCCCGAGGCCTACTCCGAGCCGTTGCGGCTGCTGTCGGGCGCGGAGCAGGAGCTCCGTCTGCGCGAGCTGCTGACCGGGTCCGTACGCGACGGTCGACTCGACTGGCCGCCCGAGCTGACTGCTGCGCTCGGCACCCGAGGGCTCGCCTCCGAGGTGCGCGCGGTCGTCGCCAAGGCGCGCGCTCTCGGCCTCGATCCCGTCGACCTCGAGGAGCTCGCACCGCACGGCGACGTGCTCGGCCCCGCGTGGCGCGCCGTCGGACAGTTCCTCGGTGAATACCTCGACGTGCTCGATGCCGAGGGTGTCACCGACTACACCGAGGTCGTCCATCGCGCCGCCCTGCTGGCGCACGATCGCGAGGTCCAGCCGATCCTGCGGGCGCAGTATCGCGCGGTGTTCGTCGACGAATACCAGGACACCGACCCGGCCCAGGTGCGTCTCCTGCGCGGGCTCGTCGCACCGGACGCCGAGCTCGTGGTCGTGGGTGACCCCGACCAGTCGATCTATGCGTTCCGTGGCGCCGACACCGGCGGGATCCTGCGCTTCCGAGACGCCTTTCGGGCACCCGACAACACGCCCGCACCCGTGGTCGTGCTGCGCCGCACGCGCCGCTTCGGACCCGTGATCCGCGACGCCGCCGGTCGCGTGCTGCGCACCGCATCGCTGGCACCGCTGTCGGCAGACATCGTCCGTGCACACCGCAGCCCGGAGTGCCAGGGCGCGACCTACGGTGACGGCACCCTCGACATCCACACCTTCGAGTCCGAGTCTGCGGAAGCCGGTCACATCGCCGACGCACTGCGTCGCGCGCACCTCGAGCAGGGTCTGCGGTGGGACGAGATGGCCGTGCTCGTGCGCAGCGGGCGTCGCTCCGTCGGTCCGATGCGTCGGGCGCTCGGCGCGGCGGGTGTGCCCGTGGAGGTCGCTGGCGACGAGCTCCCGCTGCACGAGGAGCCGGCGGTGGCACCGCTGCTCGGCCTGCTCGCAGCGGTCGTCGATGCCGACCTCGACGACCCGCGCGCCCTCGACGAGGTCGCGGTGCACGACCTGCTGCTGAGCCCTCTCGCGGATGCCGATCCCGCCGACCTGCGCCGCCTCGGACGAGCTCTGCGCCGGGTCGAGCGCGAGGACGACCCCGCTGGGCGACCCACGCCATCGGCGACCTTGCTGCGTCGCCTGGTGCTCGAGCTGGCGGCCGACCCGAAGGCTGTGCTGCCGCTATCGACCTCGGCGTCGGGCCGCGATGCCCGGGCCCGTCATGCGCTCCATGCCGTACGCCGTCTCGCTCAGCTCGTGCACGACGCCCGCGTCGTCGTCGAGCGGCAAGGGTCCGCGGAGGAGGTGCTGTGGTCGGTCTGGTCGGGCACCGCTGCGCGCGGCGGCTCTGGCTGGCCGCACCGGCTCGAGGCGGCGGCGCTGTGTGGTGGCGACGCCGGCCGCCGCGCGGATGCCGATCTCGATGCCGTGCTCGCGCTCTTCGCTGCTGCGGAGCGCATCGAGGAGCGGTTCTCCGGGCGGCGAGGTGTCGGCAACTTCCTCGCCGAGCTGCGCGAGCAGCAGATTCCCGCCGACACCCTCGCAGAGCGTGGGGTGCGCGGTCCGGCCGTGCGACTGCTCACCGCGCACCGGGCCAAGGGTCTGCAGTGGCGGTTCGTCGTGGTCGCCGCAGTGCAGGAGGGAGTGTGGCCCGACGTACGCCGTCGCGGGTCGCTGCTCCAGCCCGACCGGTTGGAGCGCGCCGGGCTCGTCGACGCGCCCCCGCCGGCCGCGCTGCTCGCCGAGGAGAGACGCCTCTTCTACGTCGCGTGCACCCGAGCGCAGGAGCGCCTGCTCGTGACCGCTGTGCGCTCGGTGCTCGACGACGGCCAGCAGCCCTCGCGCTTCCTCGATGATCTTGCCGGCCGCGCGCTGTCCGAGCTCGACCACGTTGCCGGGCGTCCGGCGCGCCCGTTGTCGGTGCCCGGGCTCGTCGCGCAGCTGCGGGCGACCGCCGTCGACGCGGAGCGCCCGCCGGAGATGCGCGACGCCGCCGTACGCCGTCTTGCGGTGCTCGCCCACGCGATCGGCAGCGACGGGCACCGGCTCGTCGCTGCCGCGCATCCCGACCGGTGGTGGGGACTGCTCGAGCCGACCTCGACCGACGTCCCCGTGCGACCGGTCGACGAACCGCTGTCGTTCTCGGGGTCGCAGCTCTCGACGATGACGAGCTGTCCGCTGCAGTGGTTCCTCGGGCACGAGGTGCACGCCGACGTCGCTCGCACGACCGCCCTCGGCTTCGGCTCGATCGTCCATGTGATCGCCGACGCCGTCGCCCGCGAGGAGCTGCCACTCGATCTCGCGGCGCTCGACGAGCGCATCGACCAGGTCTGGGCCGAGCTCGGGTTCGAAGCGGTGTGGCAGTCGCGGTCCGAGCGGGTGGCGGCCGGTGATGCCATGCGACGCTTCCTCACCTGGCACACCGCTCGACCCGAGCGCACCTTCGTGGCGAGCGAGCACGAGTTCGACGTGATGGTGCCGGTCGGTGAGCAGGGGGTGCGGCTGCGTGGCTCGTTCGACCGGGTCGAGGTCGACTCCGACGGAGCAGTGCGCATCGCCGACCTGAAAACGGGGAAGAACAAGCTCGCGCTCCAGGATCTGCCGCAGCATCCGCAGATGGGCGTCTACCAGGTGGCGGTCCGCGAGGGCGCGCTCGACAGCGTGCCGCCGGATCTGCGCGCGAGCGTCGGACTCCCCGCTGTCGGCGATGCGCCACCCGTCGGCGGTGCCGAGCTCGTGCTGCTGCGCCTCGGCAAGGGCGACTCTCCTGACATCCAGGCGCAGCCGCCGATCGGTGAGGGCGTCACCTGGGTCGACCTCGCGCTCGAGTCGGCCGACACCACCGTGCGCAGCGAGTCGTTCCTCGCGCGACCTGGTGACTCCTGCCGGTTCTGCGCGTTCCGCCGCGCGTGCCCGGCCTCCGACGAGGGTCGCGAGGTCCTGCCGTGACCCAGCAGAGCTTCGACCCTGACATGCTCCCGGCGTTCGGCCCGTCCGATCTCGTCGAGCTGCTCGGCATCCCGTTCAGCCTCGAGCAGCTCGATGCCATCACCGCGCCGCTCGAGCCCGCTGTCGTCGTCGCCGGCGCCGGCTCGGGCAAGACGACCGTCATGACCGCGCGCGTCGTGTGGCTCGTCGCGACGGGTCAGGTGCAGCCCGAGCAGGTGCTCGGCCTCACCTTCACGACCAAGGCCGCCGGCCAGCTCTCGTCGCGTGTCCGCAAGGCCGTGCACCGGCTGGCCGACCGCACGTCCGGGGCGCCTGTCGACGAGGTCGGCGAGCCCACAGTCGCGACCTATCACGCCTTCGCCGGGCGGCTGCTGGCCGAGCACGGGCTGCGCATCGGCGTCGAGCCGGGCAGTCGGCTGCTCAGCGAGGCTGCGTCGGTGCAGCTCGCGCACCGGATCGTCACCCGCACAGCTTGTGACCTCTCGACGCTCGGTCTCGCCGTCTCGACGGTCGTCGACTATGTCCGAGCGCTCGACTCCGAGCTTGCCGAGCACTGCCTCGACCCGGAGGCCCTGCGCGACTTCGACCGCTCCGTCATCGCCGAGGTGGATGCCGAGGCCAAGCCGTCGGCAGCGGCGAAGAAGATGCGCGAGTCGTCGACGCGCCGCATCGAGCTCGCGCACCTCGTCGATGAGTTCCGCGACGGTCGTCGGGCTCGCGACCTCGTCGACTTCTCCGACCAGATGCGCTTCGGTGCGCGACTGGCTGAGGAGAGCCCGGAGGTCGGTGCTGCGCTCCGCGACCAGTTCCGCGTCGTGCTGCTCGACGAATACCAGGACACGTCGGTCTCCCAGCGCCGACTCCTCACCGGTCTCTTCGGTGGTGGCCACCCCGTGACTGCCGTGGGCGACCCGCTGCAGGCGATCTACGGCTGGCGCGGTGCGAGTGTCGCCAACATCGACGACTTCCCGGTGCACTTCGCGCGCGCCGACGACACCCTGGCGTCGGTGCTGCGCCTCTCGGAGAACCGTCGCTCGGGCACCCACATCCTCGACGCCGCCAACGACCTCGCCTCGCCCCTGCGCGTGCGCCACCCCCAGGTCGCACCGCTGGTCTCGCCGGGGGCTGCGAAGGGCGCGGGTGCCATCCGGGTCGCGCTGCTCCCGACGTACGCCGAGGAGATGGTCTGGGTCGGAGACAGGGTGCGCGAGGTCGTCGACGACGGGGGAGTGCGCCCCGGTGGCATCGCGGTGCTCGCGCGGGCCGCAGCCGACTTCCCGGCACTGCTGCGCACGCTGTCCGAACGCGACCTGGCCGTCGAGGTCGTGGGTCTCGACGGCATGCTCTCGATGCCCGAGGTGGCCGAGGTCGTCGCGATCCTCGACGTGCTCAACGACTCCACCGCCAACCCCTCGCTCGTGCGCCTGCTCACCGGGCCCCGCTGGCGCATCGGTGTGCGCGACCTCGCATTGCTCGGGCGCCGGGCGGCGATCCTCGCCGGATCGCACGGAAGGCTCGAGGGCGCTGACGTCGACGAGCAGCTCGACGCCGCGGTCGCGGGTGTGGACCCGGCTGATGTCGTGTCGTTGCTCGATGCGCTCGACGATCCCGGCGAGCTCGACTACGACCCGGAGGCTCGTCGCCGCTTTGCCCTGTTGGCAGCGGAGATCCGCGCGCTGCGGCGAAGTGTCGGCGATTCGCTGCCCGACCTTGTGCACCGGGTGATCACCGTGACGGGTCTCGATATCGAGATGGCGTCGTCACCGGAGCTGCTCACGCTGCACCGGGCCGAGGGGCTGGCCTCGTTCGTCGATCTCGTCGCCGGGTTCTCCGATGCCGAGGGCGATGCCAGCGTCGGTGCGTTCCTGGCGTGGCTGTCGATGGCGGCGCGGTTCGACCAGGTGCCCGAGCTCGACCGACCGCCGTCGCCCGACGCCGTGCAGCTCATGACGGTGCACCGGTCCAAGGGGCTCGAGTGGCCGGTTGTCGTGCTGCCCTCGCTCACCGCCAAGGTCTTCCCCAACGGCCGCGGTCTCTCGCGGTGGACCTCGTCGTGCTCGGCCGTGCCCTACCCCCTGCGCGGTGACGCGGAGTCGCTGCCGGTGCTCCTCGGGCTCTCGGCCAGGGACGGCACCGCGTTCGTCACGGACTGCAAGGCGCACGACGCTCACGAGGAGCTGCGCCTGGCCTACGTCGCGGTCACGCGTGCCGAGCACCTCGTGCTCGCGTCCGGGTCGTGGTGGGGTCCGACCCAGTCGACCCGTCGCGGACCGTCGATCTATCTCGAGGCGCTCCGCGACCAGTGCATCGGTGGCGCCGGCGACGTCGACGAGTGGGCGGCGGAGCCGTTCGAGGACGACACCAACCCGGTGCTCGGTCATGTCGACGACATCGCCTGGCCCCCGCGACCTGACGCCGACTCTGCTGCGCGACGTGTCGCGGCTGCCGCTGCGGTCCGAGCGCATGTCGACCTCGACGTCGATGCCCTGCGTGCGGAGCACTGCGCCCTCGCTGTCGACGGCGCGCGCTCCGCGCTGCTCGGCCTCGATGCCACCGACCTCGAGACGGTGCGCGGGTGGGACGATGACATCGCGCTGCTGCTCGAGGAACGTCGCGCCGAGCGATCGATCCGACGCACGGTGCTGCTGCCGATGTCGCTCTCTGCCTCGGACCTGGTCCGGCTCGCGGCCGATGCCGAGCTGTTCACGCGGCGTCTCGCGCGACCGGTGCCGAGCGCGCCTGCCCCGTCAGCACGTCGGGGCACGCGGTTCCACGCCTGGGTCGAGCAGCACTTCGGCATGCGGCCCCTGCTCGAGCCCGACGACCTGCCGGGCGCGGCCGACGCCGACATCGACAGCGACGAGACCCTCGCCGCGATGCAGCGCGCCTTCCTGTCGTCGGCCTATGCCGATCGCACCCCGCTCGCGATCGAGGTCGGCTTCTCCCTCGTCGTGGCCGGTCGCGTGGTGCCGGGTCGCATCGACGCTGTGTTCGCCGAGACAGCACCCGACGGCACGACCCGCTACGACGTCGTCGACTGGAAGACCTCGCAGCGCCACGACTCCGACCCGCTTCAGCTCGCGATCTATCGCATCGCCTTCGCCGAGCAGGCGGGTGTGCCGCTCGAGCAGGTGAGCGCCGCCTTCGTCTACGTCCGCGACGGCGCCGTCATACGCCCCGACAACCTCCCCGACCGCCCCGCCCTCGAACACCTCCTCCTTGCCTAGACCCTCCTCGAGTTACAGCCCCAATCGCTGGTTCTGGGGCGGCCTGAATCCAGAGATTCGGGCAGTTACTCCGGGCCCTAGCATGGGCGGGTGCAACGGGTCCTGGTCGCGGGCATCACGGGCTCGGGCAAGACGACGTACGCCACGGAGCTCGGCCGCCGGCTCGATCTCCCGGTGCACTCGATGGATGCGCTCTTCCACGGTCCTGGGTGGGAGCCGATCCCGACGTTCGCCGACGACGTCGCTGAGGTCGTCGACGGCGATCGCTGGATCTTTGACTCGCACGGCTACTCCGAGGTGCAGGAGCTCATGTGGGCTCGGGCCGACACCGTGATCTGGCTCGCCTATCCGCGACGCGTGGCAGCCACACGCGTGACCCGTCGGTCGTTCGCGCGGGCGTGGACGCGCGATCCTGTGTTCAACGACAACGTCGAGACCTTCCGCAGCTGGCTCGACCCCGAGCACCCGGTGCAGTGGGTGTGGACGCACTACGACAGTCGTCGCCGCAATCTCGAGCTGCACTTCGCCGACCCGAGGTTCGCCGAGATCACCAAGGTACGGTTCGCCCGCCCGGTGTCGGCGCAACGGTGGATGGACCTTGTTGCGCCCGGGCGTGAGCCCCGCTGACGCCATCGCATGTCGACGCCGACTCGTCTCCATCGTCGTCATACCCTGTTCCCACTCGCACAACCCCGCGCCACGGCTGAGTCGTCGCCGAGATGTGTAGTCACCCGGGGGCATACCCCCGTCACATCACACATCTCCGTGGGTGCCCGCCGTGGTGAGGGCGGTGGCCGACAGTTGCCATCGCTCATGTCGAGATGGCTGGGGCGTACGGCGTTAGAGGTCGATGTCGACCGTGATGGCGGCGTGGTCGCTGACCGGGAGGCGGTGCACCTCGGTGCGCACGGATGCCAGCTGCGCCGGCGTGAAGCCGTCGACGAGCACATGGTCGAGCTGCGCCCGCGGACGGGTGGAGGGGTAGGTCGCCGCGCGCAGCAACGGTGTCCACCCGGTGACGCGAGCCGGGATCCGTCCCGGCAGGTTGAAGTCGCCCAACACGATGAGCGGCCGGGGGAGTCCGGCGAGCCAGGTGCGCATCGCACGCAGCTGCTTGACGTTGTAACCAGGGACGAATGACAGGTGCACAGTCGCGACCGTGAACGGGCCGTGCTCTCCCTGGACCACAGCGACGATCGCTGCCCGCGGTTCGTCGGCCACCCGGATGAACTGCGGTCGTGGCTCTGCCGGGATCATGAGCGGCAGGCTCCACGGCGCCGGGTCGAACCGCGTCGTACGCCACTCGAGCACGGGCAGGCGTGAGACGAGCCCGACGCCGTACAACGGACCCATCCGTCGGACCTCGTAGTCGGCATCGTGCGGGAGCTCTTGTCCCGGGCGCAGCACATGCGGGAACGCCGCGACCTGCGGGTGCGAGACGTGGTCGAGCGCGGAGTCGGCGCCGGTCCACCCGGGCTCGCCCGGAGTGCCGACGATCGAGGGTGCGAAGCGCCAGTGCTCGGCTCCGAGCGCGCTGGCGACCGAGCGCACCTGGTGGGCGTAGCCGCTGCGCGGCTGGTGGACGTCGACCTCCTGGATACCGAGGACGTCAGCATCGAGGTCGGTCACCGCAGCGCGCAGCGCCACGTCGTCGGCCACCTGCGGCGGCCCGATCACCCGACCGTCGCCATCACGCAGCGGCTGCGGCATCCCGCCGAGCACCGACATCCCGTGCAACAGGTTGTACGTCGCCACCCGCACCGTCACGCCCCGACCGCCATACCCCCAACCTAAACGCCCCCCACACCCCCCGCGCCCCAAGCACCCCAACCCCCCGCGCCATCCTCAGGGAAGTTCTTGACCTCTCAGGTCACGATCTGCCCTTGAGGGGCACGTTCTGACCGCAAGTCGTGATCTTGTGCCAAGGGACCGGCATCGCAGGACGCCCTCTCCAGCAACGAATCCGGCTGATCGTGACCTCTAAGATCAATGTGTTCCCTGGGCGGAGGCGTCGTTAGGGGGTGGCTTCGAGGGCGGCTTCCTCTACCGGTTTGGGGCGGTCGCCGCTGCGCTTGCGCATCCACTCGCGCGCGGGCTCCTCGACGTAGCGCCACATGAGCCAGGCGATGACCACCGCACCCACGACGAGACCGATGAGGGCTACGCCGTACAGCGCGCCGCCGGTGACATGCACCGACTTGAGGCCGGCGCGCCAGAGGCCGTACCAGACGGTGTGCGTCATGTAGAGCGAGAACGAGACGAAGCCACCGAGCACGAGCCGGTCGGTCGCGAGGAACCTCGACGGGCCGCGCGAGGTCAGCGCCAGCGCGCCGATCCACAGGATCAGCATCGGCACGAGGACGAGGTGGTACTTCGGCGGCAGGTCAGCGGCGTTGGGAGTGTCGGGCAGGTCGCTCACCGACCACTGCAGCGCACCGATGCGCCCGAGCACGACCGCGGTCACCACGATCAGTACGGGGATCGCGATCGAGAGCGTCGTCGCGAGCCGCTCGACGCGCGGCTTCACCCCGGCATCGGTCGCGGTCCACTGTCGCAGGACGAAGACGTACGTCAGCCCACCAGCGGTGAACTCGGTGAGGATGCGGATCGTCGAGCCCCAGTCGGAGATGTAGTAGGGATCGCCGTAGTAGGCGATGCCGTACCACATCAGCGGGACGAGAACGGCGACCCACAGCAGGGCGACGACGCGCGTGCTCGCCCTGTGATGGAAGCGGAACAGCAGCAGCACGAGCAACGGGAACAGCAGATACGCCAGCCACTCCATCGACAGCGACCAGGCCGGGAAGTTCCAGCCGCGCTGCGGGTTGGGTCCCCACTCGTGGATGAGCAGCACCTGCTTGAGGTAGTCGACCGGGTTGAGCCAGTCGCGACTGCCCGCCACCGACTGGCCGAACTTCTGCTGCGCGAGCACCGCGAGCCCGGCGACGTTGAGCATCACGAAGTGCACGGGGTAGATGCGCGCGAGCCGAAGCCACAGGAAGTGTCGCGACTTGGGCCAGGTGGCGTTCGGGCCCATGCGCGTGAGATAGGTGTGCGTGAGGATGAAGCCCGAGAGCGCAAAGAAGAGGTCGACTCCGAGTCGCCCGACACGCAGCACCTCGTGTAGGACGGGTACGAGGAGCCCGATCGTCGCGAGCGCACCCTGGAAGTGGTAGAGCATCACCCACGCCGCAGCGACGAACCGGACGCCGGTCAGCTGCCCGATGAACTTCTGCTGACCCGTGCTCTGCGACACCCGGTGACCACCCTGCTGCTCGTCCGTCGGTACACCGGAATCCTCCCACGGCCGCAGCGCAGGACCCGACGGCGCAACGTCCGCATCCCGGATCCACGCACGCCGTGTTGCGGTAAGAAATCGCCCCTCACGGGCACCTTCTGACCTGAGAGGTCAAGCACTGCCCTGGGTGAGCGGGCGGTGGTGAGGTGCGCGGTGACGGGTGGGAGGTGCGAGGGCGTCGTAGGGTCGGGCGGTGAGCACTGATGGCAGCGTGACGGCGTCCGATCCCTCGTTCCTCGACCACGACCCGGTCATCCGGGCGTTCGTGGCCGAGCGGCGCCAGCAGCTGATCGACGAGTTGTCGCAGTGGCTGCGGATCCCCAGCATCAGCGCCGACCCGGACCACGCCGACGACGTCGCGCGCAGCGCAGACTGGCTCGCGCAGCGACTGCTGCGTGCGGGCTTCCCTGAGGTCGAGATCTGGTCGACACCGGGCCTGCCCGCTGTCTACGCCGAGTGGCGCAGCGACGATCCGGACGCCCCCACCGTCGTGCTCTACGGCCATCACGACGTTCAGCCGGTCGACCCGGTCGAGCTCTGGGAGTCGTCTGCGTTCGAGCCGATCGTGCGGGAGACGGCGTACGGCGAGGAACTCGTCGGGCGCGGAGCCATCGACGACAAGGGACAGGTCTACTTCCACCTGATCGGGCTCGCGGCGCACCTCGCCGCGACCGGTCGCACCTCACCCGCGGTCAACCTCAAGGTGATCGTCGAGGGCGAGGAGGAGTCGGGCTCCGTGCACTTCGCCGACCTGCTGCGCGACAACCGCGAGCGGCTGCGCTGCGACGCCGTCGTCGTGAGCGACACCGGGATGTACGGCCGCGACACCGTGTCGGTCTGCGTCGGTATGCGCGGGATGGTCGAGATCCGGCTCGACGTACGCGGTCCCGCTGGAGACCTGCACTCCGGTTCGTTCGGTGGCGCGGTGCCCAACCCCGTCACGGTGCTCGCACGACTCGTCGCACGGCTGCACGACGCCGACGGTCACGTCACCCTCCCGGGCTACTACGACAAGGTGATCCCGCTGACCGATCGCGAGCGCGGGTTGCTCGCCCGGCTGCCGTTCGACGAGACGCGCTGGCTTGCCGACGCCCAGTCGGGTGCGACGTACGGCGAGAAGGGGTTCACGACGCTCGAACGCATCTGGGCGCGACCGACCGCCGAGGTCAACGGTCTCTGGGGCGGCTACACCGGACCGGGCGGCAAGACCATCATCCCGAGCGAGGCGCACGTGAAGCTGTCGTTCCGTCTCGTCGCGGGGCAGGACCCCGGCGATGTGCAGCCGGCGTTCGAGGCGTGGCTCGACCTGCTGCGTGCCGAGGGCACGATCCCTGCAGGCATCGAGATCACGCCGCACTACGACCGCAGCGGCGTGCGCCCCTGCCTCACCCCGCTGGATGACCCGATGCTGCAGAGCGTGACCCGGGCGATGGGTCGCGCGTTCGGCACCGAGGTCCTCTACACCCGTGAGGGTGGCAGCGGCCCGGAGGCTGACCTCGCCGACATCCTCGAGGTTCCGGTGGTCTTCCTCGGGGTCGGCCTGCCCGACGACCGCATCCACGCTCCCAACGAGAAGGCCGACATCGAGCTGCTGCTGCGCGGCGCCGAGGCAGCCGCCTACCTGTGGTCGGATCTCGCCGAGACCTGGGTGCGCTGACGTGCCCGACACCGGTCTCCTCGTCACGCTCGCCCTCGCGCGCGGCGGCCTCGATCGCGCGGCCGAGCGTCGCAGCGACGAGGTGTGGTTCGACACCGCCTGGAGCGATCCCGCGACCCGGGTGCTCGTCGTGCACCGGGGTAAGGCGCGCGTGCGCGGGGTCGAGCAGTCGGCTCGCGAGCCGGTGATCAGCGACCTGTCCTACGACGGCGCCTCTCGCAGATGGGCCGAGGCCGAGAGCGGCAGCGTCGAGCTCGTCCTCGTCGGGCCGCAGCAGGCGGCGTACGACGGAGTCCGCGTGCTCCTCGCGGTCGAGAACGGCATCACCTACGTCGCCCTGCTCGTCGAGGGCGCGCGCGAACCGTGGGACGCACCCGACGGTGCGACGTGGGAGGGGCTGCGCGAGGTCGGTGCTGCCCTCGGTGACCGCGACGCTGGGCTCTTCGTCGTGGCCACCGCTCTCGCCAACTGGCATACCGGGCATCCGCGCTGTCCACGCTGCGGCGTGGCCACGGTGGCGGCTCAGGCGGGTTGGTCGCGTACCTGCCCGGCCGATGCCAGCCAGCACTTCCCGCGCTCCGACCCGGCCGTGATCGTGCTCGTGCTCGACGACGACGACCGGGCTCTGCTCGGTCGTCGCGCCGAGTGGCCCGACGGCTTCTTCTCCACCCTCGCCGGGTTCGTCGAAGCCGGAGAGTCCGCTGAGATCACGGTGATCCGCGAGGTGGCGGAGGAAGCCGGGGTCGATGTCGACCGGCTGGACTACCTCGGATCGCAGCCCTGGCCGTTCCCGGCGAGCCTCATGCTCGGCTACCACGCGCGTCTCGTGCCGGGCTCACCTCCGGCGCGCCCCGACGGCGAGGAGATCACCGAGGTCCGGTGGTTCACCCGCGAGGAGATGCGCGCAGGATGCGAGGCCGGCAGCGTGCGGATCCCGCCGTCGATCTCGATCGCCCGCCGCCTCATCGAGCGCTGGTACGGCGCGCCTCTCCCCGGCTCCTGGGCCCGCCCCTGAACCGCCCGCACATCCCGCACATCCCGCACCACGCCACGCCCCGCAACGACGCCCAGGCGACAACCCTGGGTGGGCGCTCGACGAGGCGGATGCTGTTGCCGGACGGGTCGCGGAAGCCGCAGTCGATGCCGTAGGGCTGCGGGGTGGGCTTCTCGGTGAACTCCACGCCGCGCGCGGACCTGGTCTCGTAGTCCTTCATGACGTCGTCAGTCGTGAGGAACAGCGTGCCGGCGAAGCCGATCGCTGTGAGCTCAGCGATCTCGGCCTGCGCACAGGCGTCGATCATCGGGGGCCGGGATGGCCATCAGCACGACGGCGATGTCGTCCTGGTACGGCGGCGCCACCGAGAGCCAGCGGAAGTTGCCCATCTCGGCCACCGTGACGTCCTCGCGGACCTCGAAGCCCACCTTTTCTCGTCCAGAACTCCAGGGCCGCGTCCTGGTCGCGCACCCAGAGCCGGGTGGTGCTGATCCGCATCATGATGTCCTCCACGGTTGCGCGAACTCTGCTGCGCTGAACCTAGGAAGGCAGGTCACCGCGCGTCTTCTCCGGTCGTGCTGTTTGCCGGTCGGCCGTAGACCTTGAGCACGCACAGCGGTGTCCGCGCCAGAGTCGCTGCCGTCGGGAACGACGCGCGGTACTGCGTCGGGGGGACGCCGTAGGCCTGGGAGAAGCTCGTCGTGAACGAACCGACACTCGACAGCCCCACCCTCATGCAGATGTCGGCGACGGGGTAGTCCGTGCCGCGCAGCAGCGTTGCGGCCGGCTCAAGCCGACGGGTGAGCAGGTAGGAGCAGGGCGACTCGCCGAATGCCCGCTTGAACTCTCGGCTGAAGTGCGCGCGCGACAGGCAGGCCGCTGCAGCAAGATCGTCGACGGTGAGCGACTCGGTGTAGCGCGCGTCAGCAAGGTCGCGCGCACGAGCTGCCGCACCGGAGGAACCTCACCCGCTCGCATATGCACCCGGGTAGGGGTCGTCGACGTCAGAGCCGGCGCGTGAACTGCACCTCGGGCAAGAAGTCCCGTGGCACATGGCGTTGGCCGGATGCGGCGAACCCGCAGTGCTCGTAGAACTCCGTGGCGCGGTCGTTGCTCTCCAGGACCCACAGCATCACGTGGTGATAGCCCGACTCCACCAGCTCGTCGAGGGTGGCGTGCATGAGTGCGCGTCCGATTCCGGTACGCCAGCGCTGCGGCAGGAGGTAGATCGCGTACACCTCCCCGCGACCCGGAGAACCGGACTGCACGCCATCGGTGCCACGCGCTCCGCCGAACATCGAGAACCCGACGATCCGATCATCGGCCTCCGCGACCAGGGTCCGCCCGTGCGTCCACGCCTCGGCGGAGGCCGCCCATCGCTCGAGCCGGTCTGGCTCGGTGAGCGACTCGAGCACCTCGTCCGGCACGAGCCCGACGTACGCCGCCTGCCACGACAGGGCTCGCACGAGCGCAACATCGCGCAGGTCCGCAGGGGCGGCCGCACGCACGGTCACGGCGATTGCGGTCACCCTCTGATCCTCGCGCACGGCGCCGCGCTCGCGGCCCGCACGGTGGGTTAGCCTCGCGGCCATCATGAGTCTGCTCACCGCGTCCGTCGTCGTCACGCCCGACCGCGTGCTGCGCCCCGGTTGGGTACGCATCGCGGACGGGCTGATCGAGGCCGTGGGACACGGGGTTGCGGCGGATCCCACAGCCACCGACCTCGGCGACGTCGTGCTCGTCGCCGGGTTCGTCGACGTGCACTGTCATGGAGGCGGGGGTTACTCGTTCGGCGACGGCGCGGATGAAGCGCTGCGAGCCGCGGACCTGCACCTGTCGCACGGCACCACCACCGTGATGGCATCGCTGGTCACCGGCCCGCGAGCGCGGACGCGTCAGCAGATCGAGGTGCTGACGCCGCTCGTCGGCGAGGATCGGCTCGCGGGAGTGCACCTCGAAGGACCGTGGCTCTCGGCGGCGCAGTGCGGCGCGCACGAACTGGCTCAGCTGCGCGCACCCGCCGCCGACGAGGTGGACGAGCTCGTCGGTCTGCCGGCCGTCCGCATGGTGACGCTCGCTCCTGAGCTCCCCGGCGCTCTCGATGCTGTACGCCGGATCGTCGGCCACGGCGCGATCGCAGCGCTCGGGCACACTGATGCCGACCACACGACCACGGCCGCGGCGATCGACGCGGGTGCACGTCACGCCACCCATCTGTTCAACGCCATGCGCCCGCTGCGCCATCGCGACCCCGGGCCGATCGTCGCGCTCCTCGACGATCCGCGAGTCACCCTCGAGCTCATCCGCGACGGCGTCCATCTCGACGTGGCGGTGTGCGCCTGGCTCGACAGATCCGTCGCCGCGGACCGGCTCGTAGCGGTCACCGACGCCATGGCTGCGGCCGGGCGCGCCGACGGCAGATATGCCCTGGGCGACCTCGGGGTCGTCGTCGATGGCGGGGTCGCGAGAGTGGAGGGCACCTCGACGATCGCCGGGAGCACCGCGACGATGGATCTGCTCTTTCGTTCAGCAGCAGGTGATCTCAGCGATCCCGCTCTTCTGCGCGCGACGGCACAGACAGCCGGCAACCCGGCTCGGCTGCTCGGCCTGACCGATCGCGGTCGGCTGGCACCGGGCACCCGTGCCGACCTCGTCGCTCTCGACGCCACGCGACTGGAGGTGCGGCGGGTGATGCGCGCCGGGGCATGGGTCACCACATCCTAAATCGCGCAATCGGGTCGAGGGGTCGTCACTAGGCTGGCGCGCGTGATGGCCGGATGGTGCTAGCGAGAACGGACTCCGCCGAAGTGCGACGTCTCGCGCTGCGCACGTTGATGCCTGGTTTCGTCGGAACGGCTGTGCCGTCGTGGCTCCGAGCGCTCGTCGCCGACGGTCTCGGCTCGGTCTGCATCTACGGTCCCAACGTCGACAGCCTCGAGCAGCTGCGCGAGCTCTGTCGCGAGCTGCACCTGCTGTCGTCCCACGTCATTCTCGCGGTCGACGAGGAGGGCGGTGACGTCACGCGCCTGCACTATTCAACCGGCTCGCCGTACGCCGGCAACGCCGTCCTCGGGCGGATCGACGACGTCGAGGTGACACGAGCCTCGGCAGCGCAGATCGCCTGGGATCTCCGGGATGTCGGGATCGACCTCAACCTCGCGCCGGTCGTCGACGTCAACTCCTCAGACAACAACCCCGTGATCGGCACGCGCAGCTTCGGCGCCGAGCCGGAGCTGGTCGCGCGCCACACCGTGGCGTGGGTCGAGGCACTTCAGGCGGGCGGCATCGCCGCCTGCGCGAAGCACTTCCCCGGCCACGGAGACACGACCGTCGACTCGCACGTGGGTCTGCCGGTGGTCGCGGCCGGTCTCGAGCTGCTGCGGTCGCGGGAGCTTCCCCCGTTCCGCGCCGCAGTGGAAGCCGGGGTGCTCTGTGTGATGACGGCCGCCGTGGTCGTCCCTGCGGTCGATCCCGGAGTGCCGGCGACCTTCTCGAGCGCGTTGCTCGAAGGTGTCCTGCGACGTGAGCTCGGCTTCACGGGTGTCATCGTCACCGACGCACTCGACATGGCCGGAGCGAGCGCGGGGACGGGGATCCCCGAGGCTGCGGTGCGGGCGTTGGTCGCCGGCTGCGACCTGCTGTGCCTCGGGTCGGAGACCCGCGAGGATCTCGTCATCGAGGTCGTGTCCGCGGTCGTCGACGCCGTGGACCAGGGACGGCTCGGTCTCGAGCGGTTGGCGGAGGCCGCGTCCGCCGTCGACATGCTGGCCGACACCTGCCGGGTGGCCTCCGCGGACGTGCGCACGTCGCGGCCCGCCCCGGTGCTCGACCTCGCGCGTGGGTTCCCGATCTCGGAGGCCGCGCGCTCGTGGCTCGACGGTGGCGGGGCGGTCGCCGTGGTGCAGGTCGAGACCGACACCAACGTCGCCGTGGGCCGGGTGCCCTGGGGGCCGGCCTCGATCGGTCGGCTGACGCATCCGGCCGCAGTGGCGGCGGCAGACCGGGTTGCCGTCGTCGGACGTGACATGGGCACGGGTCATCCCGCCTGGGCGGTGGCCGCGGAGCACCGAGCCGAAGGTCGTGCGGCGGTGGTCATCGAGTGCGGGTGGCCACGCGGCGGAGCCGACATCATCGCGTGGGGTGGTTCGCCGGCCGTATCGCGAGCATTGGTCGAGCTCCTGCTCGGGACCGGCGGCAGGGGCACCCCGCCCCGCTGAGGAGCCAGGGTGGGTGGGAGTGGCGCTCAGGCGCCGATCTCGGCGAGCTTGGCCTTGACCTGACCGATGCTGGGGTTGGTGGCGGCCGAGCCATCCTCGAAGCGCAGCGTCGGGACGGTCTGGTTGCCGCCGTTGACGCTCTCGACGAAGGCCGCTGCCTGCGGATCGAGCTCGATGTTGACCTCGGTGTACTCGATCCCCTCGCGACCCATCTGGGCCTTCAGGCGTGAGCAGTAGCCGCACCAGGTCGTGCTGTACATCGTGACCGCCATCGCGGATCGGGCTCCTTCATCAGTGGTCGTGCCTCGTCGTACGCCGCAGGCCGCGGGTCGCCGCCCCCGTCGGGCATCGCCCGGCGCCTGATCAACCGGGCACCCCACCCGGTTTGTTCCACCCGACGATCGCACCATCTCACCGGCCAGCACCACGACACCCACCGGACCGGCCCGCCGGGCGGGGCGGGGGGGGCAGGCGGTGCCGGGGGTCGGACGTGGCTGCGAAGATGGAGGCGTGACGGCCACCGACGACCCGCGCTTGAAGGTGGGAGAGGTGCGCGCGGGCGTCCGCCGCGGAGCTCGACCTGGGTCCGAGCAGGTCCTGGCCGCGCTCGACCCGGAGCAGCGCGAGGTCGCGCTCGCCGTCTCCGGGCCGGTCGTCGTGCTCGCCGGCGCGGGCACGGGCAAGACTCGGGCCATCACGCATCGCATCGCCTACTCGGTGCTCACCGGGCAGCACGACCCCCGACGCGCCCTCGCCGTGACCTTCACCGCCCGGGCCGCGGGTGAGATGCGCCAACGGCTCGCCGAGCTCGGGGTCGAGGGCGTCCAGGCCCGCACCTTCCACTCCGCAGCGCTGCGTCAGCTGCGCTACTTCTGGCCGCGGGTCGTCGGCGGCACCATCCCCGAGATCCTCCCCAGCAAGGTCCGGTTGCTCGGCCCCGTTCTGCGTCGGGCGCACTTCTCCGACCCGTCGCTGGCCCGTGACGTCGCCAGCGAGATCGAGTGGGCCAAGTCGAGCCAGGTGGTCGCGGCCGACTACCCCGCCGCCTCCCTCGCCGCACGCCGCGAGGCACCTTCGGGCCTCACGCGCGACAACGTCGCCGACCTCTACCGCGCCTATGAGGAACGCAAGGCCGACGACGGGCTCATCGACTTCGAGGACGTCCTGCTCCTCACGGTCGGAATCCTTGACACCCGGCCCGACATAGCCGACGAGGTCCGCTCGGCGTATCGCTGGTTCACGGTCGACGAATACCAGGACGTCAACCCGCTGCAGCAGCGGCTCCTCGATCTGTGGCTAGGCGACCGAGACGACCTCTGCGTCGTGGGTGACGCCAGCCAGACCATCTACACCTTCACCGGTGCCAGCTCGTCGCACCTGGTCGACTTCCGCACCCGCTATCCGCACGCGACCGAGGTGCGCCTCGTCCGCTCCTACCGCTCGACCCCGCAGATCGTCGCGCTGGCCAACCGGGTCCTCTCGAGTGCCACCGGCCCCGAGGCCAAGCTCCGCCTCGAGCTCCGCGCCACGCGCACCGACGGGCCGGAGCCCCAGGTGTCTGCCCACGACGACGAGCCCGCCGAGGCGGCAGCGGTCGCCAAGGCGATCGCCGCACTCATCGCGGCGGGCACCCAGGCTCGCGAGATCGCGGTGCTCTACCGGATCAACGCGCAGTCGGAGGTGTTCGAGGAGGCCCTCGGTGAGGCCGGCATCCCCTACGTCCTGCGCGGGGAGTCGGCGTTCTTCGAACGCAGCGAGGTGCGCGAGGCGGTGACGCGGATCCGGGGCGCGGCACGGGGCGGTCAGATGTCGGGCGACCTCGGTTCCGACGTGCGCTCGGTGCTCTCGGCGATGAGCTGGTCCGCCGACCCGCCGAGCGGCACCGGTGCGGTGCGCGACCGCTGGGAGAACCTCCTGCGCCTCGTGACGCTCGCCGACGACCTCGGGGCGGCCGACCCCGACGCGACGCTGCGCGACCTCGTCGATGACCTCGACCAGCGCGCCGCCACGCAGTCGGCGCCGACTGCCGACGGCGTCACTCTGGCGACGGTGCACGCGGCCAAGGGACTCGAGTGGGATGCCGTCTTCGTCGCCGGGCTCGTCGCCGGCACCTTCCCGATCCAGTACGCCGACACCCCCGCGCGCCTGGAGGAGGAGCGCCGCCTCTTCTACGTCGCCTGCACCCGCGCGCGCACCCACCTCGCGCTCTCGTGGGCCCGCAGCCGCACCGGTCGCGGGCGCCGCGAGCGCTCGCCGTTCCTCGACGCGGCGGTTGGCCGAGCCACCGAGTGGTCCGGAGGCGCCGACTCCGCTGTCATACGCGGAACGGGGTCGCGCTCCGCCCCGCGCACCCGCCGAGGGCCGGCGACCTGCCGGGTCTGCGGCAATGCGCTGGTCACGGGTGCCGAGTCGGCGCGGGGTCGGTGCCGGACGTGTCCGGCGTCCTACGACGAGGCGCTCCTCGACCGGCTCAAGGCCTGGCGCACGGACGAGGCCGGCCGCCGGTCCGTGCCCGCCTATGTCGTGCTCACCGACGCCACGCTGGAGACGATCGCCACCGAGCTCCCGGCCGACAACGCAGCACTGGTGCGGATCCCGGGCATCGGCGCGCGCAAGCTCGAGGCCTATGCCGAGGCCGTCCTGGCCATCGTTCGCGGCGACACGCCGTCGAGCGCCGTCGACGAGCCAGCCTGACGACACGGTCGTCCCCACCCGCGATTGCGGCCTGAGCCGTTCCGCGCCAAGGGTTTTCGCGCGGTCCTGCGCCGTCTCCGAGGGGAGGTCCCCCACGATTTCTCAGACCTTTCGAAGAATTGCCCGAAAACCTCGTTGCGCCGTCGGCGATGAGTTGCGTAACCTCCATCACACGCGCGAAGGACGTGCACCCCGCTTCGGTGGGGATCTGGCAGGAGGAGGTGAGCCCAAGATGAACACCACGTTTACCGCTTCGGCTCTGCTCACGCTGCCTGTCGCCGTCTCCGCTGCCGCCATCGTCGCGGCCTTCGGTGCGTTCGTCGGTCGTCGTGAGGCCGTTGTCGCAGTCCCGTCCGTCGACGCCCACATGACCGATCTCGCGCCCACCGTTGTCTGGTCGCGCGGCATCGCCAAGCGTGGCACCACCGGTACGTCGTATGACCCGCAGTCTCGAGGATCCACCGGGTGAGGTTTCACCCACTGGCACCTTGAGGCCGCGGATCCCGATACCGGGAACCGCGGCTTTTGTGTTTCTCGCCCACGGTTCACAGTCCAAGCCCCACAAGGGATTCGGATGTCAGTAGTGATCACGAAGATCGAGCACTACCCAGCACGACCCCTGCCCTGCACGACATCGAGGTCCGCGGAGAACCCTGCGGCACGTGAAGGAGGTGACCGCACATGAGCGTCCTGACTGACGACCTGGCCCACACCCTCGGAACCCAGGCCCCGTCGACCGACTGGATCGACACCAGCACGCCGTGCCGGTCGAACGACCCGGAGCTGTGGTTTGCCGAGCGCCCTGCTGAGGTCGCGTTCGCCCAGACCCTGTGCGGAGGCTGTGCGCTGCGCACCGCCTGCCTCGCGGGTGCACTGGAGCGGCACGAGCCGTGGGGTGTCTGGGGTGGCGAGCTGTTCGAGCGTGGACAGGTGGTGGCGCGCAAGCGTCGCCCCGGTCGTCCGCGCAAGGACGACCACCTCGACCGGCACGCCGCCGAGATCGCACTCGCCGCACGCCTCGCCGAGCTCACCCGTGAGCTCGACGAGGACGGCGACTGCCTCGACGGCGACCTGAGCGGCCGCGCCCTCTCGGCGCAGCGCGAAGGGGCAGCCGCGTGATCCGTCGTACCGAGTCCGACGCTCCGCCGTCGTACTCCCTCCCCGCCCACCGGGCGGTCCACGTTCCTGGGCCCGCACCGGCGCCCACCTCGAGTTCGGAGACAGACATGTACCTCGTACCTCAGCAGTTGGCACGGAGCCATCCGCAGTCCTCGCAGGACGACCGTCAGCGTGAGGCGGAGCTCTGGCGCATGCGCCGTGTCGCTCTCGCCGCACGACGGGCGGAGTCCGCAGCACGTCGGGCGGAGTCCGCCGAGCGTCGCGCTCGACTGGCACGTGAGGCGGCCGTCCTGGCCGTCCGCGAGTCCGCACTCGTCGTCGCCCGCTAAGACCTCGATGAGGTCGGCAGGGCGCACGGCACCTGAGCACGGGCGGGTGACCCACCTCGAAGGGTCACCCGCCCGTCGCCACGTCCCCCCCGCTCCCATGCCCGATCCCGATGAATGTGCCCCAGCGTGCGCTAGGCGCACGCGAACTTCCCCTCACGCCGGGCGCACCTGCATCGCACCGGCGAGTCGGCGATCACGTCCCTCGCGGAGTGCCGGCGTCGCACGATGCCGCGCGCTGGCAGGATCGAGGGGTGTCGCAGACCTCCGCTCATGTCGCACCCGACCGGCGTGCCCTCGATGTCGCGGTGCGCGCCCTGACCGCGCCGGACCTCGCCCCGATCCTCGACCTGGTCGCGTGGCCGGACCCGGACGCCGGTCGCGACGACTCCGGCCGACCGCGTGCGGTGCTGGTCGCCGACCACGGTGGCACCGCGCGACTCGACGCCGACCACCCCGACGGTCTCGTGATCGCCGGACGTCATCCGCTCCCGAGCACCGACCCGATGGCATTCCTGCCCTATGCTGACGAGGTCGCCAACCCCTCGCCGGATCATGACGACAACGCCTACCCGTTCCCGTGGTCACGCCTCGCGTCGTTCTTCACCGATCCGCGCAGCCCCGACGTCGCGATCGTGCACACCGCGAAGCACTGGTTTCCGGAGCAGGGCGGGCACCTCGGCGAGCACGGCTCGCTCGACGTCATCCAGTCCCGCGCTCCGTTCCTCCTGTCGGGCGCGGGCGTCGCCCGGCGCGGGATCGTCGATGATCATGCGCGGCTCGTCGACGTGATGCCGACGCTCGCGTGGCTCGCCGGAGTCGAGCCCGAGGCGCTCGGCGACCTCGACGGCGTGGTGCGCTCCGACCTCGTCGGGCGTGGGGCGACGTACGTCGTGGGGCTGCTCTGGGACGGCGGGCATCCAGGCTCGCTGCTCGACCTCGCGGCTCGCGGTGAGCTGCCGGCGGTCGCCCGGCTGCTCGAGCGCGGATGCGCACTGTCCGGCGGCGCGGTGGCGGAGTTCCCGAGCCTCACCCTCGTCAACCACACGAGCATGCTCACCGGGGTCGGTCCGGGTAGGCACGGCGTCGTGGGCAACGTCTACTGGGACCGCGCCGCGGATCGACGCGTCGTGCCCAACGACGCCGCCACCTGGCACCTGACCTCCGAGCTCTACCGCGACGGGGTGACGACCCTGTTCGAGGCGGTGGACCGGGCGCGCCCGGGAGTGCGGACGGCGAGCGTCAACGAGATGACCGAGCGCGGCTCGTGGGCCTCGACCTTCGCGCTCGTGCGCGCTGCGCTGTCGTCGGGGGAGGCGGTGGACCCGGGTCAGGCGGAGTCGGCCGAGTCGCGCGACTTCCTCTCCGCCGTGCGTTCGCTGCTGCCAGATCCGTACGCCTCGGACCTCGTCTCGCACGAGCGATGCCGCAGCGATGACGACTATGCGTTCTACTCTGGCATCGACCTGCTCGGGCTCTCGACGGTGATCGGGTTGTTCTCGGCGGCGGATCCCGCCGACCGGCCGGTGGTGACGTGGTGGTCGCAGTACACGACTGACGCGGGTCACCACGCCGGCGGTCCGCGCTCGCCGATCGGGCTCGATGGGCTGCGCGACTGCGACCGTCGGCTCGGCGCGTTCCTCGACCACCTCGAGAGCATCGGCGTGCTCGACGACGCGGTCTTCCTGGTGACCGCCGACCACGGGTTCGAGACAGCGGAGGAGTCCGTACGCGGATCGTGGTCCCCGGCGCTCGCCGCCGCCCTCGACCCGCTGGGTGTCCCGTGGCGCGACGAAGGCCCCGGCTTCCTCTACCTCGGCGTTGCGCCCGATGCCTGACCCGCCGCCGTCTGTTCCCGCCGTCCGGACTGGAGGCGGGCCGCTGAGGACGAAGGTTCGGTCAGATGACGACTCGGTTCCGGTCGTGGTCCCGGCTGGGCGTGTCGCGGGGGTGTCGCCGTGGACCGGTGCCATCGTGAGATGTTGCGCGGGGGCCGACGTAGTCAAGGAGCACTGCGGTGATGACACTGCTGACCTGCGCGGTCTGCGGGACGACCCTCGATTCCGACGCCGACGAGCAGAGCGCGATGCTCGCGCTGGCCTGGGTCGCGTCGCACGAACGGGGACGCGATCTCCGCTTCTGCCCCCAGTGCGCGCGGGACAACCTCCGGGCCATCGAGGCCAAGCTCGACACCGACTACTTCTCGAACCACTAGCCGACCGCGACGGGTGGCAGAGGCGCGCTGCGCAGTCACCCGGGCCGGCCAGTCACACGGACCGGGTCAGGCGGCGCCCGGCGGGACGGTCAGCTCGTGGGTGTCGGGAGCTCCGCGTTGGCCGGTGCGTTCGGCGCCGACGCCGGCAGTCACCACCAGGATCACGCCGACGACCTGCAGCGGCTCGGGGACCTGACTGAGCAGCACCAGGCCGATGACCAGCCCGATGCCCGGCTCGAGCGCCATCAGGGTGCCGAAGGCCGCCGTGGTGAGCCGGCGCAGCGCGAGCAGCTCGAGCGAGAACGGGATCACGGGGAGCAGGAGCGCGAGCCCGAACGAGGCCGCGAGGACGGTCCACGAGAGGTGGCCCCAGGCCTGCGGCACGCCGACGACGGCTGCGGTCACGGCGGCGACCGGGATCGTGATGGAGAGACCGTCGAGCCCTGCGAACCGGTCGCCCACCTTCTGCGTGAGCACGATGTACGTCGCCCACGACAGCCCCGACAGGCACGCGAACCCGACCCCGAGCGGGTCGACGGCGCCCTGCCACGGCTCGGTGAGCAGCAGCACCCCGGCGAGGGCGAGCGCGGGCCAGACCAGCGTGCGGCGGTCGCTGCTGCGCACCACGGCTACGCTCAGCGGGCCGAGGAACTCGATGGCCACCGCCGTGCCCAGCGGGATGCGGTCGATCGACGACAGGAACGCGACCGTGAGCACACCGGTGGCGATGCCCAGGGCGATCGGAGTGCGCCAGTCGCGCCAGGTCATCCCGGCGATCTTGGGTCGTCCGGCGAGCAGGAACACCAGGGCGCCGAACGTGAGCCGCAGCCAGGCCGTGCCCGCAGGGCCGACGTCGACGAAGAGCCGGGTCGAGAGCGCCGCGCCGAACTGCACGGACAGCATCGCCGCGACGGCGAGGGTCCAGGCGGGCACACGCAAGGTCACCGCCGCAGCATGCCAGCCCGCTGAGGAGTCCGAGCACGCGGAGGTGGTCCCTGAGTGCGGGTGGTCGAGCGGCGAAGGGGCCAGGCGTGCGCTGGGGTCAGGCTAGCGCTGGGGTCAGGCGTGCGCTGAGGTCAGGCTAGCGCTGGGGTAGCGCAGGGGTCGAGAGCGCGCGGGTCAGGCAGCGTCGTCGGCGACGAACGAGGGCAGCCAGCGCTCGAGCTCGCCACGCATCGGCACGGTGGCGTCCATCTGGGACAGGACGCCGATGCCGCCGAGCCACACGCGGTGGATGAGCATGTAGTTGGGCGGCAGGTTGATCTTGAAGCCGACGGCGAAGTCGGGGTTGCGCGGGTCGCTGAGCCGGTTGAAGTGGCCGCGCATCCATTCGCGCGAGAAGTGGAAGTACTCGTGCTCGGCCGGCTCCGCGAACGGCGCGAGGGCTTGGAAGAAGCTCTCCGCATCGATCTCGACGTCGGGCTTGATGAAGCCCTCGGCGCGCAGCCCCTCGACGATCGCGTGAGCATCGCCGAGGGTGGCGATCCGGAGCAGCTGGCCCATCGCTGGCGGCGGGCCGTCGGGGAGCCGTGCAACGGCGCCGAAGTCGAGGATGCCGAGCTTGCCGTCGGGCATCACGCGGTAGTTGCCGGGGTGCGGGTCGGCGTGGAGCAGGCCGGCGCGGATCGGACCCGACATGAGGAAGCGCAGGTAGAGCGTGCCGAAGTGGTCGCGCTCCTCCTGGGTGCCCTCGGAGATGACCTTGGCGAGGGAGTAGCCCTCGAGCCACTCGGAGACCACGACCGTCGGTGCGGCGGCCAGCACGTGCGGGATGACGAACTCGTCGTCGCCCTCGTAGGCCGCGGCGAACTGGCGCTGGGACTGCGACTCGGTGAGGTAGTCGAGCTCCTCCGCCGCGCGCTCCTTGAGCTCGGCGAGCAGGGGCTTGATGTCGAGTCCCGGTGACATCGAGGCAAACATCCGGGCCATCCGCGACACCTGGTTGAGGTCGCCCATGAGCGCCTTGCCCGCACCGGGGTACTGGATCTTGACGGCGACATCGCGTCCGTCGTGCCAGACGGCCTTGTGCACCTGGCCGATCGAGGCGGCGGCGGCCGGCTTGTCGTTGAACTCGGTGAACCGGTCGCGCCAGTCGTCGCCGAGCGCCTCGGCGAGGCACTTGTGCACCGTCTCGGCCGGCATCGGGGGAGCAGCGTCCTGCAGCTTGGTGAGGGTGGCGCGGTAGGGCTCGAGAAACTCCTCCGGCAACGCGACCTCGAAGATGCTCATCGCCTGGCCGAACTTCATCGCGCCGCCCTTGAGCTCGCCGAGGGTCTTGAAGACCTGCTCGGCGGTGCGCTGCTGGATCTCGGCGGCGACGAGCTCGGCGTTCTTGCCCCCGACCTTCTTGCCGAAGCCGAGCGCAGTGCGTCCCGCATAGCCCAGCGGGAGGGCAGCAAGGCGTGCTCCGCGGGTCACGGCACGGCGGGGAAGGTCGGTCACCCGACCATTGTGACGGTGCCTTCGGCCCACCCGCACCCGCAGACCGGGTGGCGAACGACACGCAGCACCTGGGCAAGGCAGTCCGGAGCACGAAACTCCACCAGAGCGTCGGCGCATACGGGTGTCGCCGAGTCGGGCGCATCGACCATCTGGAGCACCTGCGCCACGGCGAACGCGCCCGCCACCGCTGCGAGCACGCCGCTCTGGGCTCGAGCCCGCGAGTGCCGCAGCCGCAGCTGGTCGGCCAGAGCGGGCCAGGCGGCATCGGCGTCGCACGATCGGCGGTCGAGGCACCAGAGGCATGCGGTGAGTCCGGGCAGCACCAGAGGACCCACCCGTGCGGCGTCGCCCGAGACCGCGACCGGGAGGTGCGGCAGTCCGTCGCCGAGCAGGTCGTCGGCGAGCTCGGGGTCGGTCCAGGGCAGGTCGGAGTCGGCAGCCGAGCAGAGCACGACCACGGCCGGTCGGGTGCCGCGCCGTCCGATGGCGGTGGGGTGCGCGCCCTGTCGGCGAAGCGCCTCGGAGACTTCGCCGCGCCACGACACCTGCGGCTCGAACGGCCCGACCGGCGTGATGTCGGCCAGCGTCGTCACCCGATCGGGCCCCTCGAGCACCACTGCGCCGACACCGGCGGCCGCGAGCCCGAGCGCGACGTGCGCGGCGGCGCGGTCGTTGCCGCGCACGACCACGGTGGCGCGGTGTCGGCGCCCGAGCGTGCGCGCGGCCTCGAGCGTGCTCGACGCGGTGAGTGCGAGCCCGGCGAGGTCGGGCCCGAGGCGTTCGCGGCGCGCAGCTGAGAGCCCACCCGCGGGACCGGGATCGTCGTCGAGCAGACCTCGGTCCTGCAGAGCGTCGAGGACCGCTTCGAGCTCGGGTGCAGCACTGAGCACCGCATGGCGCCCGGTCACGCCGTCGAGCCGCAGGAGCGCGGCACTGGCGACGTCGCCGAGGTGGTCGATGACGACGGAGCGCTCCGGGTCGACCCCCACCTGGACCTGGTCGATGCCTCGGCGCAGGACGGGCCGACCGGGTCGGGTCAACGGCAGGTGTCGGCTCATGACTGCACCCTGTGCCCTCGCGGCTGTGGGGCACCGCAGCGGTCCACAGCCGTGAGCCGCTAGGCGTACCGGGGGACGGCTGTGGATGGCCGTCGCTCAGACGAGGAGGCAGTGCGTGAGGTAGAGGAGGGCCAGGGCTCGGGTGGCGGTGCGGACGTCGTCGGAGAGCACGCACTCGTCGGGGGCGTGGGCGTCGCGGGTGTCACCGGGGCCGTACTGCAGGGTGGTCAGGTGCGGCGCCAGCAGGCGCAGGTCGCTGCCGTAGGGCGCGCCGTAGACCTCCTGCTGGCGGGCGCCCGGCGCGGCCTCGCGGTGGGCGTGCTGCACCGTGTGGAGGAAGGAGACGTCGTGCGAGCGTCCCGGTGCGAACTGGTCGCCCCACCATTGCACCTGCACGGGGTTGTGACGCAGGAAGTCGTCGTCGGCGCACGCGCGGGCGACGCAGTCCTCGAACGCCGCTCGAGCCTGCGTCGGTGTCTCGTGCAGGGCGACGCCGAGTCGTCCTCGGCCACGAGCAGGTCGGGCACGGTGCTCGCCCAGTCGCCGGCGTGGACCGTGCCGATGGAGAGCGGGTAGGCCAGCGGCCAGCGGCGCAGGAGTGGGTCGACGTCGGCGTTGCGCTCGGCCTCGAAGCGGTGCAGGGCGGCGTTGAGATAGGTGAACTTCTCGATGGCGCTCACGCCCTCGGTGCGGCGCGAGGCGTGGATCGCGCGGCCGGGCACGCGCAGGCGGAAGGTCAGGGCGCCGCCGTTGGCCGGGATCACGTCGAGATCGGTCGGTTCGGGCACGACGCAGGCGTCGGCCGTGACGCCGCGGCGGAGCAGCGCGAACGTGCCGAGCCCACCGTCCTCCTCCCCGACGACGGGGGCGATGGTGAGATCTCCAGCCAGGCGTACGCCGAGCGCACGCAGCGCGCGGGCGGCAGCGATCGAGGCGACGAGCCCGGCCTTCATGTCGCAGACACCGCGACCGATGAGCAGCTCTCGTCCGTCGCGCTCGGTGCGGCGCAGCGTGAAGGGATCGCTCGTCCACGCGGCGTGGTGGCCGGGTGGCACGACATCGGTGTGGCCATCGACGAGCAGGCTGCGCCCGAGGTCCGGCGCGTGACCGGGGAGCGTGGCGACGAGGCCGTAGGCCTGCGTGCGCTCGACCTCCATGCCGGGGAAGTCGGGGTCGGCGACGAGCTCGTCGAGGTCGATGCGCCACAGGTCGATGTCGAACCCGTCTCCGTGCAGCACGTCGGCGAGCACGTGCTGGATCTCCACCTCGGCGATGCTGCCGCCGACACTGGGGATCGCGACGAGCCGCTCGAGCAGGTCGATCGCGTCGTCGTGCCCGGCATCGACTGCGTCGAGCGCGGCCGCGTGCACCTGCGCCGTCGACGCGTCGCGCGGCAGCGGCGTACCCGACTCGCTCACACCGTCACCCTAGGACCCGCGCTGCTGCCGTATCTGCCGCTGAGCGCAGTCCGTCAGCAGCACGTGCGGCAGCATCGCGGGTCCGGTGGTGCCGGGACGTGACAGAGCCCCAGCCGCGGGTGCGGGCGGGGCTCTGTCGACATGCGGGTCGGGCTGCTCAGTCAGGTGCGACTGGTCAGTCCTTCTTGTTACCGAGGATCCGGTTGACCTTCGTACCGCAGGTGGGGCAGATGCCCTGTGCCATACGACGGTTGTTCTTCTCGACGATGACGCCGGTGAACTCGCGCTTTTCCTTGCACTTCACGCAGTACGCCTCGCCGGTGTAGCTCTCGTCCGCCATAGGGGTCCTCCTCCTGGTGTGGATACGCGCCGCCCCGGTCGCCGACCTCCCACTGGGGAGTCCGGGCGCGGAACGGGCACGGGCCACCGGGGTGGCCTGGGCTGGGTCGACCCTACGCCTGAGCACGGGGGTAACCGTGCAGGCGCGCCTCGACTCAGGCGTGTCGAATAGTGTTAAAAGGTACATAACGGTGGGAAACGACCGCGAACTCGTGATGATGAGCACCTCCGATGTTCGCTCAGCGCGTGCTCGGAGGCTGTCGAGACGTGCTCAGTTCCCGTGTCGGCGGGTTCTCGCCGGCTGACCCGACCGATGCCCGGCCGTTTCGAGCAGGCTCCCCGAGACGTTGCGTACCGACCCGGACGTGCGCGTCGTCGTGGTCACCGGCGCGGGCGCGGGGTTCTGCTCCGGCGGTGACCACGGGTGGATCGGTGGCGACCCCGACGCGTCAGTCGTCGAGCTGCGCGAGCGCATGCTCGGCTTCTATCGCGGGTGGCTCTCGATCCGGTCGATCGAGGTGCCGACCATCGCCGCGGTCAACGGCGCTGCGGTCGGAGCGGGCGCGGCTCTGGCCCTGGCGTGCGACCTGCGCTGTGCCGCGGCGTCCGCGCGCTTCTCCGTCCCGTTCGCCTCCCTCGGCCTGCACCCGGGGATGGCGACCACCTGGCTGCTCCCGGAGATCGTCGGCATGGCCGCGGCTCGCGACCTGCTGCTGACCGGGCGGGTGGCCGACTCCGCCGAGATGCTGCGCCTCGGCCTGGTGTCGTCGGTCTCGGGTGATGACGGCTTCGTCGAGGGCGTGCTGCATGCGGCGCACAGCGTGGCCGCGGGAGCGCCGGTCGCCGTACGCCTCACCAAGGTGGCGCTCAGCACCGGCTTCGCGACCTTCGACGACGCGTTGCAGTGGGAGGCGTTGGCGCAGTCGGTGACGCTCGCGAGCGATGACCTGCAGGAGGGCCTGGCCGCGGCGCGCGAGAAGCGTCCGCCGAGGTTCACCGGCCGGTGACGGGCCGCCGCCTCACGTAGTGATGCTGCACGAACTCACGCCGTGATGCGGTGCGCGCTCAGGCGGTGATGCTGCGTGCGGCGACCACGAGGAGCACCACGGCGACGACCGCGAGCACCATGACGTAGCGGAAGAGCGCCTGTCCGCGCCCGAGCAGCGCGACACCGAGGGCGCCGCCGGCCGCCACCACCACGAGCACGACCCGGACCCAGGTGGCGGCGTCGAGCCGCGTCGCGAGGACGCACACCGCCGCGACGAGGCTGGTGAGGGCGAGCCAGGTCGACACGCGTACACCGATCCGGGCCACGAGCCCGCCCGCAGCCACGCTCTCGTCGCTCTCGACGTCGGGGATCGCGTTGGCGAGGTGCGCACCGACGCCGAGCAGCACACACGTCGCGGTGACCCAGGTGGCCGGTGCGACAGGGGGAGTGAGGCCGTAGGTCACGAACGCCGGAACGAGACCGAAGGAGACGGCATAGGGGAGCGGTGAGAGCACCGTGGTCTTGAGGACGAGGTTGTAGGTCCACGCCGACGCGACCGCGATCACGTGCGCGCTGCCGCCGACTGCGCCCGCGGCGACGTAGGACAGCAGCACCGTCGACACGACGGCGACGAATGCCGCGCGCCAGAGGAACGCCGCGGCGACGTCGCCGCGCACCGTGGGCTTCGCCGTACGACCGGCTCTGCGGTCGCGGTCGGCGTCGTAGGCGTCGTTGCACCAGCCGACGGA
>JANXWJ010000029.1 GCA_025351185.1 Candidatus Nanopelagicales bacterium | reverse complement strand
CGAACCCAGCCAAGCCCTCGTAGTTGAACCCGCCGCCAGGGTGCTCTCGCCAGTCGTGCCCGCAGTCGGGGCACGTCCCGAAGAAGGCGAGCTTGGCTCGGCGTAATCGACGCACGTAGTCACCGTAGCCGCGCCCTGCTGCGATTCGCACTCGCTCCTTACGACAGCGGTCGTCGTGGTGGTTGCAGTCGGACTGGCGACCTGGGTCTACTCGATTTCCACTCCGCCGAGCACGATCACACCGGTCACTCAGCTACCGACGCCCTAGCCCGCACTCTCGTGCCGATCAAGCTCGGCGGCCAGTTCAGGCCTCGACTGTGACGCCCTTCCAGAAGGCGACGTGGTCGGTGATCTCCTTGGCGGCGTCCTTGGGTGCGGGGTAGTACCAGACGGCGTCGGTGTTGACCTTCCCGTCGACCTCGAGGGAGAAGTACGACGCGGTGCCCTTCCACGGGCACACCGAGTGGGTGTCGCTCGGGCGCAGGACACCCTCGACGACGGACGACGCGGGGAAGTAGTGGTTGTTCTCGACCACGACGGTGTCGTCGCTCTCCGCGATGACGGTGCCGTTCCAGATCGCGCGCATGGGTCCTCCGGGTGCGATGGTCAGCCCCGAGCTACGAGGCGTCAGTCGGTGACAACCTCATCCTGTGCACGGGTGTTCCCGTGGCGCACCTCGACGATCGGCAGTCGGAGCGCTCCTGACGCATGCGCCGGGACGACCGGGTGCGTCGGCTCGACGACGGGCACCTCGACGTAGGTCGACCCGAGCTCGGGTCGCAGGTCGGCCGCACCCTTGTTGGGCCACATCGCCATCGCGCGCTCAGCCTGGGCGGTGATGGTGAGCGAGGGATTGACGCCGAGGTTGGCGGTGATCGCCGAGCCGTCGACGACGTGCAGACCCTCGTGCCCGAAGACGCGGTGATAGCCGTCGATCACCCCGTGGTCGGCGTCACTGCCGATGCAGCAGCCACCGACGAAGTGCGCCGTCAGCGGTGCGTCGATGAGGTCACCGAGGTTGCCCATGGGGAATCCGTCGATGTGCTCACCGAGACGTCGGGCGGCCTCGTTGCCGGCGGGAATCCAGGTCGGGTTGGGATCACCGTCGCCCTGGCGCGACGTCAGCTTCCATCGACCGAGCTTGGACTTCACCGAGCTCACGGTCACGGAGTTGTCGACCGACTGCATGACGAGTGCGATCGCGGCGCGCTCGGACCACTTGCGCACCGAGAGCGACCGCACCGCGTCGGTGGGGCGCTCGGCCATCGTCTTGACCCAGACCTTCCACCGCGGCACACCGTCGACGCCGTCGGTGAGCACCGTGCCGAGCAACCCCATGAAGTTGCTGCCCTTGCCATAGCGCACGGACTCGACGTGGGTGCGCTCGTCAGGGTGGAACGACGACGAGATGGCGACGCCTCGCGTGTAGTCGACATCGGTACGACGCGAGATCGCACCGACGAGCGACTCGGAGTTGGTGCGCGACACGTGCCCGAGGCGGTCCGACAACCGAGGCAGGACACCGTCGTCCTTCATGCGGTGCAACAGCTTCTGGGTGTTGTAGGCGCCCGCGGCGACGACGACCTGGTCGGCGGTGAACGTGCGACCACCGCGCATCAGCGGGCCGGTGCGCACGGTGTCGATGGCATAGCCACCACCCGGTCGGGGTCGCACGACCTGCACCGTGGTGAGCGGGTGCACGGTGGCGCCTGCTCGTTCCGCGAGCCCGAGGTAGTTCTTGGGCAGCGTGTTCTTGGCGTTGTGCCGACAGCCCGTCATGCACTCACCGCACTCCGTGCACCCCGTGCGCGCCGGCCCCTCGCCACCGAAGAACGGGTCGGGCACCGTCTGCCCTGGACCTGCACCGAAGAAGACGCCGACAGGGGTGAGCCGGAAGGTGTGCCCGACGCCCATCTCCTCGGCGACCTCGGCGAACTGCTCGTCCAACGGCGACCGATGGGGCACGTCGGTGACGCCGAGCATGCGCGTCGCCTGGTCGTAGTAGGGCGCGAGCTCGCGCTGCCAGTCGGTGATGCCGGCCCACTGCGGGTCCTCGAAGAACTCAGCGGGCGGCACATAGAGAGTGTTGGCATAGACGAGCGAGCCGCCACCGACTCCGGCGCCGCACAGCACCAGCACGTCCGGCAGCAGGTGGATACGCTGGATGCCATAGAGCCCCAGCCTCGGGGCATAGAGGAACTTGCGCAGGCGCCAGGAAGTCTTGGCGAACTCGTCGTCGGCGAACCGACGCCCGGCCTCGAACACTCCGACCCGATATCCCTTCTCCGTCAGGCGAAGTGCCGTGACTGAGCCACCGAAGCCCGAGCCGATGACGATGACGTCGTAGTGGTCACCGGTCGCATCACCTGACGCTTCGTCGGAGATCCAGCCGCTCGTCATCGCACGCCCGCCTTCTTCATCGCCTTGACGGCTGTGGTGAGCAGACCGGCCCACTGCTCGTCGGTGCGTCCGAAGGCCGCGCCGAATCCCATCAGCCGCTGCACGGCGATGGTCTGGGTCTCGGTGTACTTGAGCAGTCCCTCGACGCCGTGCCTGCGGCCCATCCCCGACGCCTTCATCCCGCCCATCGGCGCGGCGGTCGAGCCCCAGGTCGAGCCGTACGCCTCGTTGACGTTGACCGTGCCGGCTTCGATGCGCAACGCCATCGCCTTGCCGGCCTTGGTGTCACGGGTCAGCACCGAGGCGTTGAGGCCGTAGTCGGAGTCGTTGGCCCGGGCGATCGCCTCGTCGTCGGTGCGGTAGGTCGACACGCTCACAACGGGGCCGAAGGTCTCGTCGCGGCACGCAGCCATTTCACCCGTGACGCCGATGAGCACGGTCGGCTCGACGTAGAACGGGCCGACGTCGGGCCGTGCCTTGCCACCGGTGAGCACCTCGGCGCCCTTGGCAATCGCGTCGTCGATGTGTGCGAGCACCGCATCTCGTTGCTTGGCCGAGACGAGCGATCCCATGCTGGCGCCCCAACCGACACCTGGCTTGAGCCGAAGTGCATTGACCCGCTTGAGGAATGCGGCGATGAACTCATCGGCGACGTCCTCGTGCACGATCAGTCGCTCGATGCCGATGCAGAGCTGGCCAGAGTTGGCGAAACAGGCCCGCTCGGCGATCTCGGCCGACCGCTCGATGTCGGCGTCGGCCCGCACGATCAGCGCGTTCTTGCCACCGAGCTCGAGCGAGCAGCCGACGAGGCGCTCACCGCACCGCTGCGCGACGATGCGTCCGACCCTGGTCGAGCCGGTGAACATCACGTAGTCCGCACGGTCGACGACCCACTCGCCGACCGTGGATCCGTCACCGATGACGACCGGCATCAGACCCTCGGGCAGGCCGGCATCGCGCAGCATGTCGACGACCCAGAGCGCCGTCACCGTGGTCTGGATGTCAGGGCGGAGCACAACGGCGTTGCCGGCGAGCAGTGCGGGCAACGCGTCGGTCACCGCGAGCGTGATCGGGTAGTTCCACGGCGAGACGATGCCGACGACGCCCTTGGGGTGATGGTGCTCGCTCGTCTGGGTCAACGTCGGGAACACCCCGAGCCGTCGCTGAGGGGCAAGCAGTGCCGGTCCGACGCGTCCGTAGTGCCGGGAGTTCAGCGCGCAGTCGAGCAGCTCTTCGAAGGCGTCACGTCGGGCCTTGCCCGTCTCGGTCTGTGCGAGGTCGAGGACCTCGGCCTGCCGGTCGAGCACCAGGTCGTGGAAGCGCAGGAGCACCCGGGCGCGCTCCCGGGCCGGACGCAGCGCCCACTGCTTCTGGGCGCGCCTCGCCATCGTGAAGGCCGCGTCGACATCGGCTTCGCTCGACAACGGCAGCCGCGCCGCGAGGCCGCCGGTGAACGGCTCGACCGTCTCACGGATCTCAGCCTTGGGCGAGGTGACCGCATGCCGCAGCAACCGGGCCACGAGCGTCTCCGGGATCGCGGGGGTATGCGGAACACCCTCGGTCCGACCTGCCGGAAGATCAGCAGCGGACGCGGGAACAGCAGCCTCAGCGGTCATGCTCCGCAGCGTAGTCCCGCCAGTTACCCATCGGTAGCCAGAAGTCGGTGCGGTTGCTGACCACGGCAAGGGTCAGCGGGTGGGCTCCACGACGATCTCGATGCGCTGGAACTCCTTGAGGTCGGAGTAGCCCGTGGTTGCCATCGCGCGACGCAGGGCGCCGACGAGGTTCATCGTGCCGTCAGCGGTGCGCGAGGGGCCGTGCAGGATCTCGCTGAGCGTGCCGACCTGGCCCAGGTGCACCCGTTCGCCGCGCGGCAGCTCGTCATGGGTGGCCTCGATGCCCCAGTGGTAGCCGCGCCCCGGAGCCTCAGCAGCGCGGGCGAGGGGCGACCCGAGCATCACGGCGTCGGCGCCGCACGCGATCGCCTTGGGCAGGTCGCCGGAGCGACCCACGCCACCGTCGGCGATCACATGGACATAGCGACCGCCGCTCTCGTCGAGGTAGTCGCGACGGGCGGCCGCGACGTCGGCGATCGCCGACGCCATCGGGACCCGCACACCGAGCACGTCGCGCGTCGTGTGCGCCGCGCCGCCGCCGAAGCCGACGAGCACACCGGCGGCGCCGGTGCGCATGAGGTGCAGGGCACCCTGGTAGGTCGCGCAGCCACCGACGACCACGGGCACGTCGAGCTCGTAGATGAACTCTTTGAGGTTGAGCGGCTCCGCACCCTCGCGCGCGACGTGCTCGGCGCTGACGGTGGTGCCCCGGATCACGAACAGGTCCACTCCGGCGTCGACGACCGTCTTGGCGAACTGCGCCGTGCGGGCCGGCGAGAGCGCCGCCGCGACCGTCACGCCGCCGGCGCGGATCTCCGCGATGCGTGCGGTGATGAGGTCCTCGCGGATGGGCGCGGAGTAGATCTGCTGCAGCCGTGGGATGACGAGGTGATCGTCGAGCGCGGCGACCTCGTCGAGGAGCGGCTGCGGGTCGTCGTACCTCGTCCACACGCCCTCGAGGTCGAGCACACCGAGTCCGCCGAGCTGTCCGATCGCGACGGCGGTCGCCGGCGACACGACGGAGTCCATCGGTGCGGCCAGCACGGGGGTGTCGAAGGCATAGGCGTCGATGCGCCAGGCGACCGAGACCAGCTCGGGGTCGCGGGTGCGCCGGCTCGGCACGATGGCGATGTCGTCGAGGGAGTACGCCGGCCGCGCCCGCTTGGCGCGGCCGATCTCGATCTCGTTCACTGTGATCCTCTACGACGCTGGGTGCTCGGGACGGCACTGGGTGCACGGATGGCACACGCGCAGGTGCCTTGCTACGACGGGTAGTTCGGTGCCTCGGTCGTCATCTGGATGTCGTGCGGGTGGCTCTCCTTGAGCGAGGCCGCGGTGATACGGATGAACTGCCCGCGCTCCTGCAGCTCCGGCACCGTGCGTGCGCCGACGTAGAACATCGACTGGCGCAGGCCGCCCACGAGCTGGTGTGCCACGGCCGAGAGCGGGCCTCGGTAGGCCACGCGACCCTCGACGCCCTCGGGGACGATCTTGTCGTCGCTGTCGACCTCGGCCTGGAAATAGCGGTCCTTGGAATAGGACTTCTTACCCCGCGAGCTCATCGCGCCGAGCGAGCCCATCCCGCGATAGCCCTTGTACTGCTTGCCATTGACAAAGATGACGTCGCCCGGGCTCTCGTCGCACCCGGCGAGCATCGAGCCGACCATCACCGACTCGGCACCGGCCACGAGCGCCTTGGCGATGTCGCCGGAATACTGCAGGCCCCCGTCGGCGATCACGGGCACGCCGGCCGGCTTTGCCGCGAGCGACGCCTGGTAGACGGCGGTGATCTGAGGGGCTCCCACACCGGTGACCACGCGAGTCGTGCAGATGGAGCCAGGCCCGACCCCGACTTTGACCGCATCAGCTCCGGCGTCGACGAACGCCTGTGCACCCGCGCGGGTGGCGACGTTCCCGCCGATGACCTGCACGTGCCGCGTGGCCGGGTCGGTCTTGAGCCGCTGCACCATGTCGAGCAGCAGGCGTACGTGGCCGTGCGCGGTGTCGGCGACGAGCACGTCGACACCCGCCTCGATGAGGGTCGTGGCCCGCTCCCACGCGTCGCCGAAGTATCCGATCGCGGCACCGACCATGAGTCGGCCGTCGTCGTCCTTGCTGGCGTTGGGATACTGCTCGGACTTCACGAAGTCCTTGACCGTGATGAGCCCGGTCAGTCGACCATGATCGTCGACGATCGGCAGCCGCTCGCGCTTGTGCTGACGCAGCAGAAGGGTCGCCTCGTCCCGTTCGATCCCGTCGTGACCGGTGATCAACGGCATCGGAGTCATCACGTCGCTGACCAGCGTGGTCGCCCACTCTGCGACCGGGGTGAAGCGCAGGTCGCGGTTGGTCACGATGCCGAGCAGCACGTTGCCCTCGTCGACCACCGGGAGGCCGGAGACGCGGTACTGACCGCACCTCTCGTCGAGCTCCTCCAGCGTCGCCTTCGGGCCGATGGTGATCGGGTTGGAGATCATCCCGGTCTGCGTCCGCTTGACGAGGTCGACCTGGTAGGCCTGATCCTCGATCGAGAGGTTGCGGTGCAGGACCCCGAGACCGCCCTGGCGCGCCATCGCGATGGCCATCCGGGCCTCGGTCACGGTGTCCATCGCCGCGGACACCAGCGGCACGTGCAGCGAGATCTCGCGGGTCAGCCGCGACGTCGTGTCGACCTCGGCGGGCACGACATCGGTCTCCCCGGGGAGAAGCAGGACGTCGTCATAGGTCAGCCCGAGCGCAGCGAACTTGTCAGGGATCCCGATCTCGTCGGACACAGGCGGCCTTCCAGCAGCAGGGCGGTGAGCACGAGTTTAGCGGTGTCTGTGACGCCGAGACACCGGCCGTCGACCGGGCTCCGGCCCGCTGCCCGACCACCAGCACCCGGCTGCACGGCTGGGCTGGCTACGCTTCCAGTTCACCGTCGGCAACGCGGGGGCAGCCATGACGAGCGACGAGCCGGGCGCCAGCCCGCCGAGCCAGTACGACGCCTTCGCGGACGACTTCGCCGTGCACGCAGAGTCCAGCGCCTACAACGCTTTCTGCGACCGTCCGGCGATGCTCACCCTGGCGGGCGACGTGGCGGGTCTGCGGGTTCTCGACGCGGGTTGCGGCCCGGGTCTGTACGCCGAGGAGCTCCTCGCCGGTGGCGCGCAGGTCACCGCGTTCGACGAGAGCGCCGAGATGGTGCGCCTGGCCCGTCAGCGTCTCGGCACAGACGCTGACGTACGCATCGCTCGACTGTCCGAGCCGCTGTCCTGGCTGCCCGACGACAGCCAGGACCTCGTGATCCTCGCCCTCGTGCTGCACCACCTCGACGACCGGGTCGGTGCACTGCGCGAGCTGCATCGCGTGCTCGCCCCCGGTGAGCGGCTCCTCCTCTCGACGACCCACCCGACCAGCGACTGGCTGCTCAAGGGCGGCAGCTATTTCGACACCAGCTGCTCGAGGACACCTGGCAGCGCGGGTGGGACGTGCGGTGGTGGCGCCAACCCCTCGAGCGCTGGTGCGCCGAGTTCGCCGAAGCCGGCTTCGTCATCGAGCGCCTCGTCGAGCCCCAACCGGTCGCCGAGATGGCCACCCACCACCCAGACGTCCACGCGAAGCTCAGCACCGAACCCGGCTTCATCATCTTCGAGCTCACCGTCCGCTGACACAGCCCCAGCCCGAGACGACAACCGAGCCTGGCTAGACAGCGCCGCCGACGAGTGACCCGACGCGGAGCCTGTCAGGAGGTCAGCGCAGGAAGCCCCAGCGGAACCCCAGCGCCACGGCCTGCGCGCGGTCTGCGGCGGCGAGCTTGCGGAAGAGGCGTCGGGCGTGGGTCTTGACCGTGTCCTCGGAGAGGTAGAGCTCGCGGCCGATCTCGGCGTTGGACTTCCCGCGACTCATGCCGTCGAGCACCTGCTGCTCGCGCTCGGTGAGCGCGGGCGGGCTGCCGGCGGGGCGTACCCGGGCCGAACGAGAGGCGGGGGTGTCTCGACCTGCGGCGAGCACCAGCGAGACGGTGGCTGCGACCTCTTCGCGAGATGCGTCCTTCGCGACGTACCCACGGGCACCACCGGACACCGCGCGGGCGACGCCCTCGGGGTCCTCGCCCATGGTGAGCATGACGACGGCTGCGTCCGGGTGCGCGGCGACCAGACGTCGCGAGGCCTCCACGCCGCCGATACCGGGCATCCGCACGTCCATGAGCACAAGGTCGGGGCGCTCGATCGGGAAGCGCGCGAGCACCTCCTCGCCGCTGCCGGCCGCGGTGACACGCTCGATCCCGGGTACTGCGCCGACCGCACGTCGGATCGCCTCTCTGGCCAGGGGGGCGTCGTCGCACACGAGAACAGTGGTCATGGCAGAGCGCACGTCCTCCCAGTCAGGTGGCACCGCTCGTGCGACGCCTTCCCAGGAGTGTTCGGCAGTTCCGGCCCCGGACTTCAGTCCTGACCCCGCCGGATGCCTCGGTACCCGAGCGATGTGCTCACGGCGAGGTCTCCCGCGCTCACAGCACATAGCTCGTGGACGGTTCAGTCCTCGAGGAGGGCGGCGATGTCGGGACGCGCGAGCCAGTCGGCCGCGAACGGCCCCGGCAGGTCGTCGGCGATCTGGCGCACCACGTGCCGCGCCGAGGCGAGCGCCGCCGCGCCTTCGGCCGGGTAGGCCGAGGCCACCAGTGCCCCCAGCACCGCGCGCGCCGGCCAGACGAGCGGCACGGCACCGAGGCTCTCGGCCAGCGTCGCGGAGCGCCGCAGGCTGGTCACGGCCTCCTCGAAGTCACCTGCCTGCACCTGGGAGACCCCGAGGAACAGCAGTCCCTTGGCCACGTGACGCGGCGCGCCCGCCGCCTCCGCGCCGACGATCGCGGCTGTCGCGCGCAGCACCGCCTCGTCGGGGTGCTCACGCAGCAGCGCGATCTCCGCGCGCACCCAGTCGAGGCGTACGCGCTGGCGCCACCAGTCAGACCGTCCGTCGGTGATCGCGACGGCATCGGCCAGCGCGGCGTCGGCTGCGCTGACGTCGTCGAGCCCCACGGCGTCTGCCGCCAGGCCGAGCAGGGCGTCGAAGCGGGCCTCGGCGGCATCGCCGGCGAGCTCGAGGGCGCGGTTGTCGATCGCCCGACCCTCGGCGTGCCGGCCGAGCTGGCGCGAGACGCTGGCGAGCGTGGCCGCCGCGAGCGAGGCGAACAGCCGCCGGTCGGGCTCCTCCGGCGACGACACGGCCAGGGGCTCGAGCACGAGCATCGCCGAGCCGAAGCGCCCCGAGGCCGACAGACACACGCCGAGGAGCCAGGCGGCTGCCGTGGCCTCGGCGTCGCGACCGTGGGAGTGGGCGAGCTCGACCCCCCGCTGGAGCGGTGCGATCCCCGCAGTCGGTCGGCCGTGGAACGCCGCCCGCTCGCCGGTGGCGAGCAGGTCGGTGAGGGTGTCGTCCACGTGTGCTCCGTCGCGGCGCGTGCGGTGATCATTGCGGTGAGCGGAGCGTATCGGCCGCGCTGCGGCGATCGCAGCGTGCACGACGCTGGGGTCGTGTGGGTCGTCGCGAGCCAGCAGCTCTCGCGACGTCAGCGACGCTCCGTCATACGCCCACGGCGTGGCTGATGCGGGCGACGGCATCGACCAGATCAGTCACGTGCGGGATGCCCGGGGGAAGCTCGCCCCAGCCCGGGCCGGCGGCGAGCACGACCGGGGCGGGGCGCATCGCCGGCAGCTCCGCCAGCAGCTCCGCGGCACCGGGGCGCCCGATGTAGGACCACACGAGGACCACCGACGGCCCCGTACGCCGGATCGACGCGACCAGCGCGTCGTGCGGCACGCGGGCACCGAGCACCCGCGCCGCGATCCGGCGTTCGGCCAGCGCCGCCGACACCGCAAAGAGCGGGAGCGAGTGCATCTCTTCGTCGGCGCACGCGAGAAGTACGGGACGGGGGTTGACCGCGCCGCTCAAGCGGGCCACCACGCCCGAGAGAGCCGACGTCACGGATTCGGAGAGAACGTGCTCGACCTCGACACCCTGGCCGGTGTTCTGCCACTGCTGGCCGACCCCGACCAGCACGGGCACCAGCAGGTTGTCCCACGTCCAGACGACTCCGCGGCGGTCGATGCTGTTGCGGACGAGCTGCGTGCACGCGGTGCTGTCGAGGCTCATGGCAGCGCGAGCCAGGCCGCGGACCGACGGGGTGGCGGTGGGCAGCGCGATCACATGGCCACCACCGTGCGGGCCGGTGAGGTCGTCGAACAGCGGCTCCAGCGCTGTGTCGACCGTGGTGTCGAACGCAGCCAGCTCGGCTGCGTTCGTGGCGCTCGAGGTGACGTCGGTCCTGAGCGCAGCCCGGGCGGCATCTGCCGGGGCGGCACCGGCGTTGACGAGGCGCCGCATGAGGTCGAGCCGCGCGACATCAAGGGCGCCGTAGCGGCGGTGGGTCCCGGCCGAGTGCTCGGTCGGACCGAGTCCATAGCGGCGGTCCCACGTGCGCAGGGTGGCCGGGGCGACGCCGAGTCGGCGGGCGACCGCCGCGACGGTGAGACCCGGGGCCGGCACGGGAGCGGTGTCCTCGCCCACGGCGTTGGCGGGGTCGGAGGACATCATGACTTCCTCAGTGTGTTGCCTGGTCGGGTCCCCCGCACGCCGAGACGCGCCGCAACCGCGTCACAACCGCGTCATCGGCGGCCCGCGAATCGCGCCGCGGCGTCAGCCGGCGACCCATCCGAGCTCGACACGGCACCGAACAGACCACGCCGGCCGTCTCCCTCGATCCTCGTGAACCTGTGCGCCGAAACGGATGTTTGCCCCAGTCACGGTGGGGAATTGGGCACGGGCACGGCTTGCCACGGCGGTGACGATGTGATCCGCGGCACGATGACTCGATCAGGGTTGACCAACCTATGAAGCGGTTGTACCTTCGGAGCACTACCACAGGAGTGAGGCTGACGACATGGCTGACGTATCACGACTCCCCGGACCCAACGCCGACATCTGGGACTGGCAGCTCGACGCCGCGTGCCGCGGTGAGGACAGCGATCTGTTCTTCCACCCGGAGGGCGAGCGCGGCCCGTCGCGACTATCGCGTGAGCTCGCCGCCAAGTCGGTCTGCTCGCGCTGCCCGGTGATGGTGCAGTGCGCAGCCCACTCGCTGACGGTTCGTGAGCCGTACGGCGTCTGGGGCGGCATGTCTGAGGACGAGCGGGAGGCGATCTACCTGCGCCGCCGGATCCCCGCCATGCGCCCCTCTGCCACTGCCACTGCCTGACCTCCCGGCCGTCTGTCGGCTCGACACACCCTCCTCACGTCGAGCTCATTGGCCGCGACACTGCCGGGCTCGCGCCTCCTCGCGCGAGTGACCAGGGCAGCAACGACGAAGCCCCCGCCTGGATGCAGGCGGGGGCTTCGTCGTTCGCGTGCTAGTGGTTGTGACCACCGGGGCCGTGCGAGTGGCCGGCGTGGCCGGCGTCGTCGGACTCTTCCTTCTTCTCTACCACGAGAGCCTCGGTGGTGAGCAGGAGAGCGGCGATGGACGCGGCGTTGGCCAGAGCCGAACGCGTCACCTTGACCGGGTCGATGACGCCGGCTGCCATGAGGTCCTCGTAGACGTCCGTCGCGGCGTTGTAGCCGTGGCCGACCGGGAGCTCCTTGACACGGGCGACGACGACGTATCCCTGCTCGCCACCGTTCTCCGCGATCCAGCGCAGCGGCTCGGCGGTGGCACGACGGACGATGCCCACACCGGTCGCCTCGTCGCCCTCGAGCCCGAGGTTGCCCTCGAGCACGGAAGCGGCGTGGACGAGAGCGGAGCCGCCACCGGCGACGATGCCCTCTTCGATCGCGGCACGCGTCGCGGACACGGCGTCCTCGATGCGGTGCTTCTTCTCCTTGAGCTCGACCTCGGTGTGCGCGCCGACCTTGATCACGCAGACACCACCGGCGAGCTTGGCGAGACGCTCGTTGAGCTTCTCCTTGTCCCAGTCGCTGTCGGTGTTCTCGATCTCGGTACGGATCTGCGCGACGCGGTCGGAGACGGCCTGGTGGTCGCCACCGCCCTCGACGACGGTCGAGTCGTCCTTGGTGACGACGATGCGACGCGCGGTGCCGAGCACCTCGAGGCCGACCTGGTCGAGCTTGAGCCCGACCTCGGGGGTCACGACCTGCGCACCGGTGAGGATGGCGAGGTCCTGGAGGATCGCCTTGCGGCGATCACCGAACGCGGGCGCCTTGACGGCGACCGAGGAGAACGTGCCGCGGATGCGGTTGACGACCAGGGTCGAGAGCGCCTCCCCGTCGACGTCCTCAGCGACGATGTAGAGCGGCTTGCCGGCCTGGACGACCTTCTCGAGCAGCGGGAGCAGGTCGGAGACCGACGAGATCTTGTTCTGCACGATGAGGACGTAGGCGTCCTCGAGGACAGCCTCCATCCGCTCGGCGTCGGTGACGAAGTAGGGCGAGAGGTAGCCCTTGTCGAACTGCATGCCCTCGGTGAAGTCGAGCTCGAGGGCGGTGCTGTTGGACTCCTCGACGGAGATGACGCCGTCCTTGCCGACCTTGTCGAACGCCTCGGCGATGAGCTCGCCGATCGCGCGGTCCTGCGAGGAGATGGTGGCGACGTCGGCGATCTCGGCCTTGCCGGAGACCTCGCGGGCCACCTCGAGAAGGCGGTCGCTCACGGCCTTGACGGCCTTGTCGATGCCGCGCTTGAGGTCCATCGGTGCGCCACCTGCGGTGACGACCTTGAGGCCCTCACGGACCATCGCCTGAGCGAGGACGGTCGCGGTGGTGGTGCCGTCACCGGCGACGTCGTTGGTCTTGGTGGCGACCTCCTTCGCGAGCTGGGCGCCGAGGTTCTCATAGGAGTCCTCGAGCTCGATCTCGCGGGCGATGGTCACGCCGTCGTTGGTGATCGTGGGGGCGCCCCACTTCTTGTCGATGACGACGTTGCGGCCCTTCGGGCCGAGCGTCACCTTGACGGCGTCGGCGAGCGCGTTGACGCCGCGCTCGAGGCTGCGACGCGCGTCCTCGTCGAACTCCAGAATCTTGGCCATGGGTGTGTGCCGTTCCTTCGTTGTCTGCGGGACGGGTCCGCCCCGGGGCCCGGGGGCCGCCGGGGCGGATCACGTTCTGTTCCGAATGCGCCGTTCCCGACGCGGATGGTGCGGTCGAGCAGAGCAACTAGCCGGGGCTAGCGGTACGTCGTACTACTTGACGACGACGGCGAGCACGTCGCGTGCCGACAGCAGGAGGTACTCCTGGCCGTCGTACTTGACCTCGGTGCCGCCGTACTTCGAGTAGATGACCTTGTCGCCGACCTGGATGTCGAGCGGCAGACGCTGCCCGTCCTCGAAGCGGCCGGGGCCGACAGCCAGGACTTCGCCCTCCTGGGGCTTCTCCTTGGCAGTGTCGGGAATGACGAGGCCGGACGCGGTGGTCTGCTCGGCCTCGACGGTCTTGACGAGGATGCGGTCCTCGAGCGGCTTGATGGTGACCGACACGGTCTGTCCTCCACCTAGAGAGAGTCATGGTGCATGGATGCGAGGTCCGGAGCGTCGTCGCGGGTGCCGCAACCGGTCCTCGGGCGTGGCACTCTCGAGGTGAGAGTGCCAACGGGTCCACCCTAGGAACCCATTGGCACTCGGTCAACCCGAGTGCCAGCTCACGGCCCGACCAGGCCGTCTGGCACGCTCAGCCACGTGGATCTGGAGACCGTCGCCGCCCTGGGCAGCCCGGCCGGGCGCGCGCTGCTCGAGGCGGCCACGGCGTACGACGACGGCGCCCACGCCCGAGCCGCGGCAGGCGACCCGACCGCGGTCGACCCGCTCAAGGCCGTCACCCACCTGCGCCGCCAGCAGCCCTACGCCGATCCGCGCCTCGTCGCCGAGGTGCTGACCCAGGTACGCCTGCGACGTCGGGCCCGCCCCCGCCTCGGCGGCCTGGCGCGCCTCATCCTCCTCACCGACGACGGTCTCGAGCAGGCGACGCGCACCGTGGTCGCCGACCTGCGGGCGCAGCGGTACGCCGCCGCAGGCGCCACCCACGTCGCCGATCTCGGGTGCGGCCTCGGGCTCGATGCGGCAGCGTTCGCCCGAGCGGGTCTGCGCGTCACGGCCGTCGAGCGCGACCCGGTCACCGCAGCCCTCGCGACCCACAACGTCGCCGCCCTCGGGCTCGCGGACCTCGTCACGGTGGTGACCGGCGACGCCACGGAAGCCGCCCTGCTCGACGCTGCTCTCCGCGACGCCGACGCGGCCTACGTCGACCCAGCACGTCGTAACCCGTCCGCCCAGCGCGACGGGCGCAGCGTGCGCGTCACCAACCCTGAGCTCTGGTCGCCGCCCTGGCCCTGGGTCTCGCAGGTCGCCGCGCGGATCCCCCGCACAGCAGCAAAGGTCGCGCCCGGCATCCCGCACGAGATGACACCTCCTGGCGGCTGCGCGACGTGGACCTCGGTCGACGGCCAGCTCGTCGAGGCCGAGATCGCCTGGCCTGAGCTGACGCCACCCGGGACACGTCGGCGGTCGATCGTCGTCTCCAGCGCTGCCGCTCGGCCGGCTGTCGCCGAGTCGGCCGTCGATCTCGTCGACGAGACGCCCCCGCCGGTCGGTCCTGTCGGCCGCTGGATCCTCGAGCCCGACGACGCCCTGATCCGCGCGGGTCTCGTCGCCCACGTCGTCGCGCAGGTCGACGGCCGGCTGCTCGACCCGCACGTCGCCTACGTCACGACCGATGCCGACATCGACGTCTCACCCCTCGCCACCAGGTTCGAGGTCCACCACGCGATGCCCTACGACCTCGCGCACCTGCGGGCCGACCTCGTCGCGCGCGGCGTCGGCCACGTCGTGGTCAAGAAGCGCGCCACCTCGCTTGACCCCGACGTCGTACGCCGAGACCTCAAGCTGCCCAGGGCATCGGGCTCCGCAGTCGTGATCCTGGCCCGCGTCGGCGATGACCCCTGGGCCTACGTCTGCACACCCGACTGAAGGCATCCCGAACGCCGCGGAGGGCCACCCCGAGCGGGACGGCCCTCCGGCAGCGCTAGCCCTCGCTCACGGGATCGCGACCCCCTCGATCGCGACCGGTCCGTTCAGCGGGTTGAGCTCGGTGGCCTGGTCGACCCTCGCCGGCGTGATGACGTCGATGGCCTTGGGCACCGTGCTCGGAGCGACGACGCAGAGCGGGTTGTTGGCCGCCACCGCCGCTGCCGTGCACAGCCCGAACTGATAGCCCTCGGCCGTCGCCTGGAACCCTCGCGCCTGGTCGGAGCTGAACCCGTCCTGGCCCGCGAGCACCACGGCGAAGGTCCACCCGCTCGCCGGTGTGCCGCCGAGAGCGGCCTTCGACACCGTGAACGTGATGTAGCGCGTCGCTGCGGCGGCGCGGATCGCGACCGAGCCCACCGTGCTCCCGCCTGCATCGATGAAGCGCTGGCCGAAGCCCTGCACCTCGATGAGCCGGTTCCACGCGGAGCCCGCCGCGATCGCGTAGTTGCGACCAGGGAACGATGCCGCGGTCGACGTGGTGCCGCCCGCAGGGTTCTTCACGTAGACGTCAACGAGCTGTGCCCCGAGCGGGCTGCCGAAGGTCTGCGACAGGTCGGCGGTCCGCACCCGGAAGGTGACCGAGTCCGCACCGCTGTCGTAGACCTGGAAGGCCTGCAGGTCGTACGCACCGGCGTGGAAGTCGCCCGCTGTCGGGTAGGCGTAGGTGCCCGGCCCGTTGTCGTCACCGCTGGGATCGGCGACGTCGAGCACCAGGGTGCCGGGCACGACGTCGTAGACGACCGTGCGCTGCGCGTAGCCCGTCGCCCCCGACGGGGCTGTCGCCAGCACCGTCAGCGTGTCCGTACCGGCGGGAACCGTGACGTCGACGGAGAAGGACCCGTCAGCGCCGGCGGTCGTGGTGGCCGTGGTCGCGGCTCCGTTGATGTCGATGTTGACCGCATCGACGTCGACCGTCGCGTCGGGCGCGGTCGTGCCTGCCACCGTCGCCGTGCCCGTGACGAGGGAGTTGTCGGCCGGCGACGTGAGCGTCACCGTCGTCCCAGCCTGGGCGTGCTGGAGATAGCGCGCCGTCGTGTCGACCGGCTTCTCGGTGATGCGGCCGGTCCGGATGTTGGCCGATAGCCGGACGTACTGCGCGGCCGCCCACGTGAGCGGCGACGCACTGCCGGCGGCCTTGCCGTTGGAGAAGCCGATCGAGGCGCACTCCGGGTTCGTGCCGAAGGGTGATGCGGCGACCACGTCGTTCTCCCACATCTGCTCGGGGATCAGCCCGATTCCGCTGCCAGAGCTCGCCATCGTCGACCACAGCGCAACGGCAGCCGCGGTGTCACCAGTGGCCACGGCGTGCTCGCCACGCTCGCCGCCGAGCACCGGCCACAGGTGGCCCGAACCCTTGTTCTGACCCTGCGCGTCGCAGACACCCGCCCAGGGCTTGCCCTCGATCGTGCAGTCGGTCGAGTCGCCGACGTTGCAGTCGCCGTACCCATCCTCCGTGCCGACGCTCGTGGTGCCATAGCGGTAGAATCCGTCGCCACTGTCGGTGGTGCGCCGTATCACCTGGTCGACGATCGCCAGCGAACGGACGACGTCGGGGTCGTCGCTCGGCAGGATGCCGAGGCGAGGCAGCTCGAGGAAGCCTTGGTCGACGACCGACCTCTGGTCGGCATCCGGCCCCGCCGTTGCCGAGGTTGTAGGTGAACGCGGAGTCGGGGGCGGAGTTCTTGGACAACCGGATGAAGTACGGAGACGTGCTCAGCGGTCCGGTGGTGGTGACGGTCCACGACTTGATGCTGCGCTGGTAGTGGTCGGCGGTCGCACGGTAGATGCGAGCGCCAGCCGCATCGCCGTTCTCCTCGGCGATCCAGCCTGCTGCGGCGAGACCCGCGATCTCGGCGGCGATCGTCGAGGGTGAGTAGCCGCTCTGCTCCTCCCACCGCTCCGAGCCGAACGACGGGCCGTGCGCGACGACGAAGTCGGCCGCGTGCTTGATGTGGTCGGTGTAGAAGGCGTGGTCGGTCAGCCCCACCGCGCGGGCCATCAGGATCGGGTAGGCGACCTCGTCGAGCTGCGTGCCGAACGAGTCCGGAGCGGTCTTGCCGTTGATCAGGCTGTTGCGCGGCATCGACCCGTCGGCCTGCTGCTGTCGCAGGAACAGGAAGCGCACGGTGTCGCGCGCCGTCGCGATGTCACCGGATGCGACCAGCCCGGTGAAGGACTCGTAGAGGTCGCGGGCAAAGACCTCGCGATAAGAGCCGAAGTAGGTGAGCGTCGGATCGCCCGCAGCCACCGCCTGCCCCCACGGGCTGGCGAGCGACGCGACAACGGCACCCGGGAAGGTCTTGTCCTCGCTGGCTTTCAGCACGTTGGCCGACAGGTAGTAGGCGCGGCGGAGGGCCTTGCGCTGAGTCGACGTCAGTCCCTTCGGTGACGCCGGCGGGGTGAGCCGGTCGTCGTACTTCTCCCACCCCTTGCGATAGCGCTCGAGCAGGTCGCCGGCGTCGGCGTGTGCCGTCGCGCCAGCCGTACGCACAGCAGCGGACTGCGTCGCACCGAAGCCGAGCGCGAGGGTGGCCGGGCGACCAGCGCGAAGGTCGAGCTGCGCCGTCTGAACCACGTTCCCGTGGCTCGCGGTCGCGTACGTCGTTCCCAGGCCGTGGTCCGCGTCGAGCTGCGCGAGGCCGTCGCTCGCTGTGCCTGCGTAGCCGCTCGAGACCGAGAGGAACGGCCGGTCGGCACGCAGCGCTGCGAAGACCGGCGTCGCGTAGTCGCGGTTGGCCGCGATGGTCGCCGTCGCGGTGTCCAGGGAGACCGGGACGGGTGAACCCGTGGAGGTGTCGATGACGGCATCGTCGGCTCCCGCGTTGCCGAGATCGCCTCCACCGCCGTTGCCGTTCACCGTCGCGTCGAAGCGTGCATAGACCTTGAGTGACCCAGCACCGGATGCGGGGTTGAGCCGGACCCGCATGGCGACGCTGTCGCGGCCGGGGTCGGTGAAGTAGTCGGTCGTGAGGGAGTACTTCCCGCTCTTCGCCGTCGACGTGACGCGGCACGCCATGCCCGAGTCGTCGAGCGCGCTCACGGTGTAGGTCATGTCGCGTGTCTGCAGGTCGGTGAACGTCGAGCCGTCCGTCACGACCAGCTGCAGGGTCTCGACGTTGGTGGTGTCGATCGTCGGGTAGTAGACGTCGGACAGGACACCGCCGGCGACGGTGAACCACACCTTCGAGGTCTGGTTGCGCGCGGTCCCGAGGCAGTCCTTGCGCGCGAGGTCGAAGTGCGACATCGCCCCCGGCGATCCGGGGGTGGCGACGGTTGCCGTCGCAGGGGGCGCAGCGAGCATCCCGGCGACGAGAGCCGCCGTCGCTGCTGCTGGCACGAGAGTTCTGACGAGAGTTCGCACGTGGCCTCCGCGGGTGGCGAGACGCGCCCACGCGGCCTGGGCCTTCCCCCGCGAGCGAGTCAGGCGCGCCACCCGAAACCCGCCTGCCCACAGGCCAGCCCATCCCCCGATCGGCCCCACGTCAAGGGGCTAGCCGGGGCACAGATCGTCGATGGGCTGTCACGGTGAGTGACCACGGCCAAGGTCGGGGGTTGCCGAGCGATGAGCCGCCTCGCGCCGTCACCGGCTTGTCGTTGTAGCGTCCAGGGACCAGAGTTACCGACGAGTAGCACTCGCTCGATGCACTGTCCCCAGGAGGTCGTCACGTGAAGCGCCGCATCTACACCGAGGACCACGAGGCGTTCCGTGCCTCTGCCCGCGAGTTCCTCGACCGTCATGTCGTGCCGCGCATGGAGGAGTTCCTCGAGGCCCGGGTCATCGCGCGCGACGTGTGGATCGAGGCCGGCAAGCAGGGGCTGCTCGGCCTCGAGATCCCCGAGTCCTACGGCGGCTCCGAGGCCGGCGACTACCGCTTCAATGCCGTGCTCGGCGAGGAGATGGCACGCGTGTCCGCCTCCGTCTCCTCCTGCCTCGGGATCCACGGCGACGTGGTCGCGCCGTATCTCCGCGATCTGTGCACCGAGGAGCAGAAGCAGCGCTGGCTGCCCGGCTTCTGCACCGGCGAGATCGTCACGGCCATCGCCATGACCGAGCCCAGCGGTGGCTCGGACCTCGCGGCTCTCAAGACCCACGCAGTGCTCGACGGCGACACCTGGATCCTCAACGGCTCCAAAACGTTCATCACCAACGGCTATTCCGCCGACCTGGTGGTGGTGGCTGCGCGCACCTCCCCCGGCAAGGGCTCGAAGGGGATCACGCTGTTCGGCGTCGAGACAGGCATGGCGGGATTCGCCCGCGGCCGCAAGCTCGACAAGGTCGGGCAGACGGAGTCCGACACCGCCGAGCTGTTCTTCACCGACGTGCGCGTCCCGGACACCAACCGCATCGGCGAGGTCGACCGTGGCTTCATCCACATGATGGAACGACTTCCTCAAGAGCGCCTCGGAGCGGCCGTGTCCAACGTCGCCCACGCCGCTGCGATCCTCGAGGAGACCCTCGACTACACCAAGCAACGCAAGGCTTTCGGGCAGTCGATCGGTTCCTTCCAGCACAACAAGTTCCTGCTCGCCGAGCTCGTCACGCAGATCGATGTCGCGCAGGCATTCGTCGACCAGGCGGTCATGGCGTTCGTCGACGGAGAGCTCACGGCCGTGGACGCTGCCAAGGTCAAGTGGTGGTCGGCGCAGGTGCAGAACGACGTCCTCGACGCCTGCGTGCAGCTCTACGGCGGCTATGGCTACATGAACGAGTACCGCGTCGCGCGCGCCTGGCGCGACGCCCGGGTCACCAAGATCTGGGCCGGCTCCAACGAGATCATGAAGGAGCTCATCGGCCGCGACCTCGGTCTCTAGGCCAGTCGTCTGCAGACCCGTCCGACCCCCGCCCCATCCACCGTCCTGTCCGCACTCCCGAGAGGTCCCACCATGGTCGAGGCCGTCGTCGTCGCCACCGCCCGCTCCCCGATCGGCCGGGCCTTCAAGGGATCTCTGGCTTCGATCCGCGCTGACGAGCTCACGGTCCAGATGGTGTCTGCGGCGTTGGCCAAGGTGCCCGGACTCGATCCGCGCGACATCGACGATCTCATGCTCGGCACGGGATCACCCGCCGGCGAGGGCGGCTACAACCTGGCGAGGGTCGTCGCGGTGCTGCTCGGTCACGACTCGCTGCCCGGCACCACCATCAACCGCTATTGCTCCTCGAGCCTGCAGACCACGCGCATGGCTCTGCACGCGATCAAGGCCGGCGAGGGCGATGTGTTCATCTCCGCCGGTGTCGAGACGGTGAGCCGCTTCCCGCACGGCGCTTCCGACGGCATGCCCGACACCACCAACCCACGGTTCGCCTCCGCCGTGGAGCGCACAGCCTCGCTCTCCGCAGGAGGTGGCACCTGGACCGACCCGCGAGACTCCGGTGGGCTGCCGGACGTCTACATCGCCATGGGGCAGACCGCGGAGAACGTCGCGCAGCTGCGTGACATCAGCCGTGCAGAGCAGGACGAGTTCGGCGTACGCAGCCAGAACCTCGCAGAAGCCGCCATCACCAACGGCTTCTGGGCGCGGGACATCACGCCCGTCACGCTGCCCGACGGCACCGTGGTGAGCAGCGACGACGGCCCGCGCGCCGGGGTGACGCTCGAGGCGGTCTCGTCGCTGAAGCCGGTCTTCCGTCCCGACGGCACAATCACGGCGGGCAACTGCTGCCCGCTCAACGACGGTGCCGCAGCAGTGGTGGTTATGAGCGACACCAAGGCACGCGAGCTGGGACTGACACCGCTCGCCCGGGTGGTCTCGACCGCTGTCAGCGGCTTGTCGCCGGAGATCATGGGCCTCGGCCCGGTCGAAGCCTCGTCACGCGCGTTGGCCCTCGCGGGTCTCACGATCAGCGACATCGACCTGGTCGAGATCAACGAGGCCTTCGCCGCTCAGGTGATCCCCTCGGCGCGCGAGCTCGGCGTCGACTGGGACAGGCTCAACATCAACGGCGGCGCCATCGCGGTCGGTCACCCGTTCGGGATGACTGGGGCGCGCATCACCAGCACGCTCATCAACTCGTTGCAGTTCCACGACAAGCAGTTCGGGCTCGAGACGATGTGCGTCGGTGGCGGGCAGGGCATGGCGATGGTGCTGGAGCGCCTCTCGTGAAGGCGTGGCAGGTGCACGAGCTCGGCCGCCCGGCCGACGTCCTTCGCCTCGACGACATCGAGACGCCGACCCCCGGTCCCGGACAGCTCCGCGTCCGGGTGCTCGCGGCCGCCGCCAACTTTCCCGACGTGCTCATGGTCGGCGGGGGCTATCAGGTCCGGCCTCCGCTGCCGTTCACCCCGGGCATCGAGCTGTGCGGCGAGGTGCTCGCCGTCGGTGAGGGTGTTACACGCAACGCCGTCGGCGACCGGGTCATCGGGTCGTCGGCGATGCCCCGCGGCGGCTTCGCCGAGCAGGCCCTCATGATCGACGAGCTCGCCTACCCGGCACCCGCTGTCCTTGACGATGCCGAGGCCGCCTCCTTCCACGTCGGGCACCAGACCGCGTGGTTCGGCCTCCACCGCAGAGCGGGGCTCGCTGCTGGGGAGACGCTCCTCGTGCACGCTGCCGCCGGTGGGGTCGGGCACGCCGCCGTCCAGCTCGGCAAGGCCGCAGGCGCACGAGTCATCGCGGTGGTGGGCGGCCCTGAGAAGGCAGTTGTCGCACGGGCTCTCGGTGCCGACGTCGTCATCGACCGCACGACCACCGACATCTTCACGGCCGTCAAGGAAGCAACTGGTGGCCGCGGCGCCGACGTGGTCTTCGACCCGGTCGGAGGTGCCAGCTATCTCGCATCGACCCGGTGCATCGCCTTCGAAGGACGCATCGTCGTCATCGGCTTCACCAGCGGCGAGATCCCCGCGCCGCCGTTGGGTCACGCGCTGGTGAAGAACTACTCCATCGTCGGCCTGCACTGGGGTCTCTACGCGACGCACGACCCCGACTCGATACGCCGGGCCCACGACGACCTCACAGCCCTCGTCGACGCGGGGGTGATCAGGCCGCGCGTCAGCGAGCGGCTCGCCCTCGCTGATGTCGCCTCCGGACTTCAGCGCCTCGCCGACGGCACCACGACCGGGCGCGTCACCTACGTCGCCTGACCGCACCCCGACATCTGGAGCACCCGACATGACCCAGCACCGGACTGCCATCGTCACCGGAGCCGCGCGCGGGATCGGCGCTGCGATCGCTCGACGACTTGCCGCCGACGGCTTCGCAGTCGCGGTCCTCGACCTCGACGAGACCGCCTGTGCCAGCACTGTCGACGCGATCACAGCCAGCGGCGGACACGCGTTCGCCGTCGGAGTCGACGTGGCCGACGAGCAGGCCGTGGCCGCCGCCGTCGCCCGGGTCGCGACCGAGCTCGACGCGCCGACGGTGCTCATCAACAACGCAGGCATCACCCGTGACAACCTGCTGTTCAAGCTGTCCGCAGACGACTGGGACTCGGTGATGAACGTGCATCTGCGCGGCTCGTTCCTCATGAGCCGCGCCGTGCAGAGCCACATGGTCGACGCGGGCTGGGGTCGCATCGTCAACCTCTCGAGCGTGTCCGCCCTCGGCAACCGCGGTCAGGCCAACTACTCCGCCGCCAAGGCAGGGCTGCAGGGCTTCACCAAGACGTTGTCGATCGAGCTCGGCCGCTTCGGCGTCACGGTCAACGCCGTCGCCCCCGGCTTCATCGAGAGCGACATGACCGCAGCGACGGCAGCACGCATGGGTGTCGACTTCGACGACTTCAAGAAGGCGGCTGCCGCTGCCATCCCGGTGAACCGGGTCGGCCAGCCCGAGGATGTCGCAGCCACGGTGTCGTTCTTCGTCCGGGACGAGGCCGGCTTCGTCTCAGGCCAGGTCCTCTACGTCGCCGGCGGCCCTCGCGACTGAGCTCCGGGTGACCTCGGTCTGGACTCACCCAGGGTCGGCGAGGACCTCGCGGATCGTGCACCGGGCATTGGCCGCGATCGTCTCGCTCGTGCCGCGGTAGTAAGGCAGCGCTACGAGCGCGGTCGACAGCGCCCACCCACGTCCGCGGGCCCACGTCGCGTCGTCGAAGCCGGCAGCTGTGCGGAAGTCGTCACGGGTCGCCGCGTCGAAGATCGACCATCCGGTCGCAGCGTCGGGGGCCGGGTCGCCGACCGCCATCGGCCCCCAGTCGATGACGGCCACGAGCGTGGTGACGCCATCGAGGTCGTCTACGAGCAGGTTCCCGAAGAGCAGGTCCGCGTGCATCCAGGCGGGCGCCCCGGAGTGCGTCGGCGCACGCAGCGCGGCCTCCCATGCGGAGGTCAACGCACTCGGATCGAGCTCATCGCTCACGGCTGAGATCGCCTCTCGCGTGGCCGCATCGCGGTGAGCGAGCGGCACTCCGCGGTTTCTGACGACTCCGGCGAGCGGACCCCCTGTCGCGTCTACCGCCCTCAGTGCGGCGCAGAACTCGCCCAGCGATGCGGCGATCGCGCTCAGCTCTGCAGGATCGGTGCGGTCCGGCGTACGTCCGGGAATCCATCGACAGACCGACCAGGCCCACGGATAGCCCAGCGCGGGAGCGCCGACCGCGACGCGTTCCGGCACGCTCACGGGCAGGTGCGGTGCGAGCACCGGCAGCCATCGTGCTTCGAGGTCGGACTGACCTGTGGCCCACTCGATCCGCGGGAGCCGCACGAGCAGCTCGTCACCCAGCCGATAGAGCCAGTGGTCGGTTCCGGTCGCGGGCAGCTCGACAAGTGGCAGCGACGACCACTGCGGCAGCTGCTCGTCGACCAGGCGTCGCACCAGGTCGGCGTCGAGCTCCGGCTCGCCCTCGTGCAGCCGGCCCACCGCTAGGCCGAGCGCTCTGCCGCTAGTGCCGCGACGTCCGCGATCGCGGCCGGGCCGAGGCCGCAGCAGCCACCCACGAGGCTGACTCCGGCGTCGAACCACGACGCCACCGCCCGCCGCGGCAGCAGGTCGGTGCCGTCTCCGAGCCACACCGACGAAACACCGTCCCAGACCCGTCCGGCGTTGGGATACACCACGATCGGGAGGTCAGGCTGCGCAGCCCGGATCCGTGCGACGAGCCCGCCGAGGTGCTCCGGCTTGGTGCAGTTGATGCCGATCGCCTCGAGTGTCGGCGAGGCGGCGACAAGGGCGGCGGCGTCCTCGATCGGCTGGCCGGCGCACGTCGTCGAGTCGTCGGCGCAGGAGAACGACAGCCAGCCCGGGACGTCGAAGGCCGACAGTGCCTCGACGATCGCGCGTGCCTCGTCGAGGTCGGGCACCGTCTCGATGGCGAGCAGGCCAGGCTCCGCGGCGACGAGCACCTCGAGCCGCTTGCGGTGGAAGGACACGAGGTCCTCGTGCGCGACGCCATAGTGGCCGCGGTACTCCGACCCGTCGTGCAGCGTCGCGCCGTACGGCCCGACCGATGCCGCCACGAGCATCGGGTGCGTGGCCCCATCAGCACGCGCGATGTCACGCCCCTGGCGTACGAGGTCGACCGACAGCGCCAGCAGCCGGTCTGCCTCCACCGCCGTCGAGCCGTTGCGCTCGAAGCCCGACCGCGACGCCTGGTAGGACGCCGAGATGCCCACCGTCGCGCCGCTCGCGAAGTACGTCGCGTGCACGTCACGGATGGCAGCGGGGTCATCGCGCAGCAGCCGTGCCGACCAGAGCGTGCCGGTCAGGTCGTGGCCCCGCGCCTCGAGCTCGGAGGCCAGTCCCCCGTCGATGGCGGCCGCACCAGCACGCAACAGCTCCCCGACATCAGACATACGAGGATCCTGCCCTACATCTCGCGTGATCTTGGTCGTGTGCTCGTTACCGCGCGCGGGAAACG
>JANXWJ010000020.1 GCA_025351185.1 Candidatus Nanopelagicales bacterium | reverse complement strand
ACGCGGCGGTGATCGCCGGCTTTCCCGGCGGCGGACCCCTCGAAGCCGCCGCCGCCCGGATCCGCGGCAAGATCTCGGCACGAGGCAGTGACATCTACGGCCACGGCACGGTGACCCGCGATGTCTACGCTGTGCGTGGCACGGTGCGCCCGGGCAACTCCGGCGGCCCGCTCCTCGCTCCCGATGGCCGCGTCTACGGAGTTATCTTCGCTGCGGCACTGCAGGATCCGGAGACGGGCTACGCCCTGACCGCGTCGCAGGTCGCCGCCGCCGCCAAGGCGGGCGCCCGTGCCACCGCAGCAGTCGACACGGGCTCCTGCGCCACCCGCTGACCAGCGCCGCCCACGCCCCACCCCGCGACCCCTCGGCCCGGGGCCGCCGCCGCCCATGCCTGCGTGTGCAGCCCGTGGCCATCGACAACGGCTCCCGCGCCACGACGATTCAGATCTCGCCTCCACCCATGCTTGACGTTTCACTATGCGCGCTTATCGTTGTTCGTAAGCGCGCATAGTGAGTGCGCCACAGAGGAGGCACGACATGTACGAGTGGAGCCACAGCGTGACCACGACGGCCAGCCCCGAGCAGGTCTGGCCGCTCTACGCCGACGTCGACCGTTGGCTCGAGTGGGACTCCGGACTGGTGAGCGTGACCCTCGAGGGCGACTTCGTCGTCGGCTCGCGGGGAGTCCTGGGCGTTGAGGGTCAGCCACCGTTCGAGTGGGAGCTCACCGAGGTGATCGAGAACTCCCTGTTCACCGACGTCACCGACATACCGGGCGTCGCTACGCTGACGTTCGTGCACCGCATCGAGCCCACCGCGACCGGATCGGTCATCACCCACGAGGTGCGCATCGTCGGGCCGGCGGCGGCGCAGCTCGGTCCGAACGTCACCTCGGACACCCCCGAGTGCATGGAACGCCTGGCGGAGCTCGCAGCGTCGTGAGCGACCTGCCGGACGCGTGGTCGAGCCCAGGGTTTCTGCTCTGGCGCGCGACCCTGCGCTGGCAACGCGCGATGGTCGAGGCGCTCAAGCCGTTCGGCATCACGCACGTGCAGTTCGTGCTGCTCGCATCGACCTGGTGGTTGTGCGAGAACGGCGGCCCGCCGCGCCAGCGCGACCTGGCCGAGCACGCGGGCACCGACCCGATGATGACGAGCCAGGTGGTCCGAGCGCTGGAGAAGGCCGGGCTCGTGACGCGTACCCCTGATCCAGACGACGCCCGGGCCATGCGCATCGCACCCACGAGGGCGGGAAAGACCCTGGCGCCGAGAACGATCGCAGCAGTCGAGGCAGCCGACCGAGCCTTCTTCGACGAGGTGCCAGAGCGCTCGCGCGCCGGGATGCGAGCCGCCCTCATGGCGCTGGGCGGACGGCCTGCACCTGCCGCGACCTGACCTCAGCGGGTGACCCTCAGGTCAGGTCAGGTCTGGCCGATGTCGCTCGAGGCGAGGCCTTCCTGCCAGGCACGGGAGGCGGCCTCCGTGCCGTAGGTCGCGACGAGCTCGTCCCACAGCACACGCAGCGCATCCTGGCCTTGCTGAGCGGTGGCGGTCACCAGGGCGACGAGCGCATCGTGGTCGACGCCCCCAGACTGCGCCAGCTCGTCACCCATGCCCGCCTCCTCGTCGTCCCCCACTGTAGTTCCCTCCGTGGCTCGGCAGTGAGGGCTGGGCGCGGTGGTCAGCCGTGGACGGTCGAGGTGAGGGCTCGGGTCTGCTGCGTCACGAAGGCGTTGATGGCCGCGAGGTCGTCGGGCGTGAACGCGGTGGCCTGGTTGACCCACACGATGCTGAGGATCTGCTCGGAATGCTGCACGGTCGCGACGGTGTGCAGAGTGCGCGCGGCTGCACCCGCCTGCGGGACGACCAACCGGGCGACAGCCTGCTCGCCCGTGACCCCGACGGCAGGGGCGATCGCCTTCGAGCTCGTCACCGTCTGCGTCAGGCTCACGCCGTCCTCCGTGATGACCACTCCCTTGCAGGCCTTGGTGAACTTCGTGAACTTCGTGAACTCCGCGAGCGCCGCGGCTGCATCCTCCGGGCTGCGGTAGGCCACGACCTCGACGGAGAGTCCGGTGCTCTGCGTCCCCTGGACGAGGTCCCACTGACGGCGTTCGACGCGGTTCTTCTCCGACACGTACGAGCTCGAGCACCAGCCGTCGAGGGTGCGCTGTCCGGTCACCTCGTCGCCGCCGGGGATGAGCGACATCGTCGTGCCGTCCGGAAGACCGTCGTCGGTCGGCTTGAGTCCCTCGAGCTCCGCGCCCAGACCGGTGGCCGTGCTGCTCGGTACGGCGCTGGGACTCTGTGACGGTGTCGTCGAGGGGTTGGGGTTATCCGGCGTCCGCGACGGTGCGGGCGCCGACGGTGTGGCTGCCGGGCCGGCTTTCGTCGTGGCCGAACGCATCACCGCGAACCCGATGCCGATGCCCGCGACGACGAGGAACACCGCACCGACGACGAGCGCCGCCAGCGCGCCGGAGCTGCGCTTCGCGACGGGCGCGGTGTCGTAGGACGACAGCGGCGGCACGAACGACGGGTCGCCCTGCGGAGTCACCGGCGAGAAGTCGGTGGTGGCGAAGGCAGCGGTCGCGTACGCCGGGTCGTGGTAGGACGGCGCCGGGCTGGTCGGCGCGGCATAGGTTGCCGCGTCGAACGACACGGTCTCCTGGGTGGGCGAGACGTAGCCAGGGACGTCATGGGCAGGCGGCACCGCAGCGTCGGGTGCCGTCGGCTCGGCGAACGGGCTGCCGGAGACGGCCTCGGCCACGGGCATGGTGTGGTCGGTCCACTGCTGACCGTCCCACCACCTCGCGGAGCCGGTGCTCCGCGGATCCGGATACCACCCTGCGTCGACCATCGCTCCTGCGTCTCCTCCGTGAGTCGTGCCGCCGGACGTGCGAGCGGGTGGCTGAGCTTCTGCGTCCCACGTATCCCGTGGTCGCGCCGGTCCGGGCCGCGTCCGACGAGTGTGTCAGGACGCCGTGAGGCCGACGAGCCAGGGGATGAGCACGGCGTCGAATGCGGCGGGGTCCTCCTCCTGCGGGAAGTGCCCGACGTCGGGCAGATCCACCCGGGTGTAGGTCGCCTTCACATATGCCTCGGACCCGTCGACGCTGCTCGGGAGCACGGCACCGTCGTTGCGCCCGTGCACCTGGAGCACCGGGACGGCGATGGGCACTCCCACGACCGACTGGAAGGCACGGCCGTCTCGTCGGGGGAGCGACCGGACCGCCCAGCGGTGGAACTCCACCGAGCAGTGCGCCGTGTTGGGCACCAGCATCGCGGCGCGATAGATCCGCGCGGTCTCCTCATCGGGCCAGGACGAGCCCGACCACCGGCGGAGGAACGACTCGACGAGCGCAGCGTCATCGCGGGTCAGCTGCCGTTCCGGCACGAACGGGCGCTGGAAACCGAGGGCGTAGCGGCCGAGACGGCGCTGCTCGGTGCTCGCGACGAACGAGTGGCGCAGCAGTGCCGGGTGCGGCATGGCGACAGACGCGATGCCGCGCACGACCTCGGGGTGCTGGGCGGCGAGGGTCCAGGCGATCATCCCGCCCCACCCTTGGCCGACCACGACGGCCTCCGCCTCACCGAGGGTGCGGATCAGCCCGGCGACGTCGCCGGCGAGCGTCATCGGGTCATAGCCGTGCGGCGTGTGGTCGCTGCCGCCGTAGCCGCGCAGGTCCATGGCGACTGCGCGGAAGCCGGCCGCGGCAAGCGACTTGAGCTGGTGGCGCCAGGTCCACCAGAACGTCGGAAAGCCGTGCAGGAGAACGACGAGCGGACCTTCGCCCGCTTCTACGAGGTGGAAGCGGCAGGCGTTGGCGGCGATGTCGCGATGCGTCCAAGGACCTTCGGCGCGGACGACGTCGACCGGGTCGGGCAGCACGGGGTTCGGACCTACTGAGGGTGGGAGGCGGGTACGGCGGCGGAACGCGCCGAGGCTCCGGCGCTCGGTGCAGCGGTGGGGACCGAGCTCGAGGGTGCGACCGAGCTCGAGGCTGCTGATGGCTTCGAGGGAGCGGGAGCGGTGGCCGTGGGCGACGTCGCAGGGTCGACGGGCGGCGCGCTGCGCGTCAGGACGGCCTTTGTCTTGGCGATCGAGACCGGCGAGCGCTCCAGGCCCTTGACGGACTCGAACTGCTTCTTGCCGAGGAAGCCGAGGCTCGCGGTCACGATGAGCAGGACGAGGGTGACGATGCCGAAGCCGGCCCACGTGGGCAGCCCGAGCTGCACGAGCACCCACGCGAAGGTGAGGAGCAGGAAGATCGTGGCGAGGAAGCCGAGGACACCCGCGCCCACGAGCAGACCTGAGCCCTTGCCGGCCGAGCGCGCCGACTCCTTGATCTCGGACTTGACCAGCTCGACCTCACCGCGCAGGAGCGTGGAGATGTCCTCGCTGATCCCGGACACGAGAGCCCCGAGCGACTGCTTCTCCGCCATGACTGGACCTCCCTGCCGTCCCGACCTGGGACCTGCTGTCGGTCAGGCTACCCAGTACCCCGCGAACGCGGGATCCGACCGGGGTGTCCCGGGTGCTGACTGTGCTCGGTTCGAGGCGTCAGGCCGGGTCGATGCCGTAGACGTCAGGCACCCCGTCGCCGTCGCCGTCGGCGTCCTCGAGGTCGGCGATCTCGGCGTACGCCCGCTTGCGTCGGCCCAGAGCGACGGACGCCACGACCGCCGAGATGACCGACGCGGCGAGAATGCCGATCTTGGCTGCGGTCTCGCGCGACGGGTCGGTCTCGAACGCCAGCTCCCCGATGAGCAGCGAGACCGTGAAGCCGATGCCGGCGAGGATGCCGACGGCCAGGACGTCGGCCCAGCGCAGCGACGAGGACAACGAGGCGCGCGTGAAGCGCGCGACGAGCCGTGCTCCGCCGTACACACCCAGGGGCTTGCCGAGCACCAGCCCGACGACGATCGCGATGGCGACCGGCTGGGTGATGGCCGACCCCGACAGTCCCACGACGGTGACGCCGGCGGAGAAGAAGGCGAAGAGCGGCACGCAGACCCCGGCCGAGAGCGGGCGTACGGCGTGCTCGAACCGGTCGGCGGGCGAGACGCTCTCACCGGGGTCCTTCCGCACCCGGGTGAGCAGCCCGAGGGTCACGCCCGCGACCGTGGCGTGGATGCCGCTGGCGTGGACGAGGCCCCAGACCACGAGGGCGAGCGGGAGGTAGACGATCCAGGTCGAGACGCGGGCGCGCTGCAGCAGCCACCAGGAGACCATGCCGATGATGGAGAAGACGAACGGCAGGACGGCGAACCCGTGGTTGTAGAAGATCGCGATGACGAGGATCGCACCGAGGTCGTCGACGACCGCGAGCGTGAGCAGGAAGGCTCGCAGCGCGACCGGCAGCCGGGACCCCATGACGGCGAGCACGGCCAGGGCGAACGCGATATCGGTGGCCATCGGGATGCCCCACCCGCTGGCCGCGGACGAGTCGCCGAGCAGGGTGACGGTGGCGACGTACAGCACGGCCGGCACGACCATGCCGGACAGTGCAGCCACGACAGGGACGATCGCCTTCTCGACCCGGCTCAGGGTGCCGAGGACGAGCTCGTGCTTGAGCTCGAGACCCGCGACGAAGAAGAAGACGGCCAGGAGCCCGTCGGATGCCCACAGGGTGAGAGAGAGGTGCAGGTGCAGCGGACCGGGGCCGACCTGCGTCGCGGCGAGGTCGTGATACGTCTCGCGCCACGGGCTGTTGGCCCACACCAGCGCGAGCACCGCGGCACCGAGCAGCAGCGCCCCGCCGACCGTCTCCTGTCGCAGCGCCGACAACACCCACGACCGCTCCGAGAACGGCACCCGCCCAAATACCACCCCCCCACCAGCAGCAGCACCAGCGTCAGAAGCGCCCCCACCAGTCACAGCGTCACCCTGTCATATCCCGATGAATGTGCCCCAGCGTGCGATAGGCGCAACAGATCCTCCCCACTGCATCCACAGGTCGGCTCGGCTCCGACGTATCCACAGCCCGGTCCCGGGTCGCCGTCACGGCTGGGGCATCTGCCCTCACCATCGCCGTCATGCCCCGAATGTCGCCTCGCCACCAAGCCGTCCGTGACACCGCCGATGCGCAGTCCGGACTCATCACCGCCGCCCAGCTCGCGGAGATCGGACTCGCCGCGTCAACCGTCTCCCGCCGGGCCCTGGGCGGGATGTGGACGCGAGTCCTCCCCGGGGTGCATCTGGTCAACGGCGGCCATCCCACTCGTCGACAGCGTGAGGTTGCAGGCCTGCTGTACGCCGGCGACCCCACGCTCATCACGGGCCTGGGCGCCCTGCGCCAGAGCGGATTCCGCGCGATGCGCCTCCAGGAGACCAGCGGCGACGAAGCCGAACGACCCGAGCCGGTGCACCTGCTCATCCCGCATCACCGGCGGCGGGTCTCGACGGGATACGTACGCGTCGAGCGGACGCACCGTTTCCCGGACAGCCACGTGGTCGCGGCAGGGCTCAGCTATGCGCCTCTGCCGCGGGCGATCGGAGACGCGACCCGCCGCCTTCGGGTGGGGGCGGACGCACTGGCGATCGTGTCCGAGGCCGTGCAGCGCCGGCTGGTAACCATCGCCGAGCTGGAGCTCGAGCTCAACGAAGGCTCGCGCCGGGGAAGTGCGGTCTTCCGCGATGCGGTCCGTGCGGTCAGCGGGGGAGCCCGGTCCGCACCCGAAGGCGACCTCGCTCGTCTCTTCGACGCCGCCGGCATCCGTGGTGTGCTCTACAACGCCGTCCTGCTCACGTCGTCCGGCGCGCTCATTGCGACACCCGACGCCTGGCTCGATGACATCGGCCTCGCGATCGAGGTCGACAGCCGGGAGTACCACGCGTCGCCTGACGGCTTCGCGAACACGTTGCGTCGAAACGCTCGCTACGCCGCCGCTGGCGTACCTGTCGTCGGTGTTCTACCGACCGACTTCCACACCCGTCCAGCGGGGCTGCTTGCCGACATCGTGGGTGCCATGGAGGCGGCTGCACGCACACCGCGCCCGGACGTCACCGTCGCACGGCACGAGTCACCGGCATCCGGACGCGACGGATGGCGTTGGGGCGCCTGACGTGCGCCTATCGCACGCTGGGGCACATTCATCCGAAAAGGGGGGGGAGGGGTGGGGTCAGTCTTCGGTGCCGGGGTTGGTGGTGAGGCCGGTGCCGATGAGGGCCATGATCGTGGGGTCGGCGAGGGTGGTGGTGTCGCCGATGTCGCGGTTCTCGGCGATGTCGCGGAGCAGGCGGCGCATGATCTTGCCGGATCTCGTCTTGGGGAGCTCGGGCACGACGAGGATCTGGCGCGGCTTGGCGATCGGGCCGATCTCGTGCGCGACATGGTTGCGCAGGTCCGCGACGATGTGGTCGCCGGGCTCGACGCCCTCGCGCAGGATGACGAACGCGACGATGCCCTGGCCGGTGGTGTCGTCGGCGGCGCCGACGACCGCCGCCTCGGCGACGACCGGGTGCGACACGAGCGCTGACTCGACCTCGGTCGTGGAGATGCGGTGGCCGGAGATGTTCATGACGTCGTCGACGCGGCCGAGCAGCCAGATGGCACCGTCGTCGTCGAGCTTGGCGCCGTCGCCGGCGAAGTAGAGGCCCTTCCATCGTGACCAGTAGGTCTCGACGTAGCGGTCGTTCTCGCCCCAGATGCCGCGCAGCATCGAGGGCCACGGCTCGGTGAGCACGAGGTAGCCGCCACCGCCGTTGCCGACCGGGTGCGCCTCGTCGTCGACGACCTCGGCGCAGATGCCGGGCAGCGCACCCATCGCGGAGCCGGGCTTGGTGGCGGTGACGCCGGGCAGCGGGCTGATCATGATCGCGCCCGTCTCGGTCTGCCACCAGGTGTCGACGATCGGGCAGCGGTCGCCGCCGATGACGCGGCGGTACCACATCCACGCCTCGGGGTTGATCGGCTCACCGACCGATCCGAGGACGCGCAGCGAGGACATGTCGAAGCGTGCGGGGATGTCCTCGCCCCACTTCATGAAGGTACGGATGGCGGTGGGTGCGGTGTAGAGGATCGAGACGCGGTACTTCTCGACGAGCTCCCACCAGCGGCCGTTGTGCGGTGAGTCGGGAGTGCCTTCGTACATCAGCGACGTGGCGCGGTTGGCGAGCGGTCCGTAGACGACGTAGGAGTGGCCGGTGACCCAGCCGATGTCGGCGGTGCACCAGTAGACGTCGGTGTCGGGCTTGAGGTCGAACACGTTGCGGTGCGTGTAGGTGACCTGCGTGAGGTAGCCACCGGTGGTGTGCAGGATGCCCTTGGGCTTCCCGGTCGTGCCCGAGGTGTAGAGGATGAACAGCGGGTGCTCGGCGTCGAATGCTTGCGCCTCATGGGTTTCCGGCTGCGCGTCGACCAGGTCGTGCCACCAGATGTCGCGCTCCGTCCACTCCACGTCCTGCCCGGTACGCCGGACCACCAGGACGTCCTTCACCGTCGGTGTCTGCAGCACCGCCTCGTCGACAGCAGGCTTGAGCGCCATCGGCTTGCCCTTGCGGTTGCCGCCGTCGCACGTGATGACGAGCACCGCCTGGGCGTCGTCGATCCGGGAGCGCAGCGCCTCAGCGGAGAACCCGCCGAAGATCACCGAGTGCACCGCACCGATGCGCGCGCAGGCGAGCATCGCGACGGCGGCCTCGGGGATCATCGGGAGATAGATCGCGACCCGGTCGCCGGCCTTCACGCCGAGCGACTCGAGCGCGTTGGCGGCCTTGCTGACCTCGACCAGCAGCTCGGAGTAGGTGATGTCGCGGGTGTCGCCCGGCTCGCCCTCGAAGTGATACGCGACCTGGTCTCCGTGACCGGCAGCCACGTGCCGGTCGACGCAGTTGACTGCGACGTTGAGCTTGCCGCCGTCGAACCATGTCGCGAACGGTGCCTTGCTCCAGTCGAGCGTCGTGTGCCACGGCGTCTCCCACTGGAGCTCGCGCGCCTGCTTGTCCCAGAACGCGAGCCGGTCGACGGCCGCCTCGTCGTAGAGAGCCGCGGTCGCGTTGGCCTGCGCGGCGAACTCCGCTGACGGTGCGAACGCGCGGTCCTCGTGGGAGAGGTTCTCGATGGCGTCGTGACTCACGGTGCTCCTCGGGGATCGCAGGTCGGTCGTCTCCATGGTTTCTACCGCACCGGGTGACCAGGCGACACCCTGACCCGGATGCCGGTCCGCATCAGTGCGTGCTCGTGCGCACCCGAGAGGGATACGCAGTGGCCCTCAGTGGGCGCCGGCTCCGGTGAGGGCGCGCACCTCGAGCTCGGGGTACATCGCCTCCGACGTCACCTCGCGTGCCGTCATCGTCCCGAGCCAGGCGCAGAGGAACCCGAACGGGATCGACACGAGACCGGGGTTGGACAATGGGAAGATCGACGACGCGGTCGTGGAGAACAGCGACGTCGGCGTGCCCAGGCCCACCGGCGAGATGATCACCAGGAACAGCGACATCGCCAGACCGCCGTAGATGCCCCAGACGGCTCCACGCGTGGTGAAACGCTTCCAGAACAGGCTGAACATGATGGTCGGCAAGTTGGCCGAGGCAGCGACCGCGAACGCGAGGCCGACGAGGAAAGCGATGTTCTGCTTCTGCGCGAGGATGCCCAGCACGATTGCGAGGATCCCGATGACCACGGTGGCGAAGCGCGCGACGCGCACCTCCTCCTTGCCGGTGGCCTCGCCCTTCTTCACGACGTTGTTGTAGAAGTCGTGGGCGAAGGACGTGCTCGACGCCAGGGTCAGGCCGGCGACCACGGCCAGGATCGTCGCGAAGGCGACGGCCGCGATGACCGACATGAGCAATGTCCCACCGAGCGAGTCGGCGCCGCCGCCGAGCACTTGTGCCAGCAGCGGGGCAGCGGAGTTGCCGCCCTTGTCGGCCTCGGTGATCGCCTTGGCACCGACGAGCGCCGCGGCACCGAAGCCGAGGAACGTCGTCATCAGGTAGAAGGCGCCGATGATGCCGATGGCCCAGTTGACCGACGTACGCGCCGCACGGGCCGTCGGCACCGTGTAGAAGCGAGTGAGGATGTGCGGAAGGCCGGCGGTGCCGAGCACCAGGGCGAGGCCGAGCGAGAGCAGGTCGACCGGGTCCTTGTAGCGGTTGCCGGGCGCGAGGAAGTTGGGGTTGCCGCTCGCATCTTGCGCGGCCTGCATCATCGTCGAGGGGTTGAAGTTGAACTTGATGGCGACGAGCAGCGAGATGAAGATCGTGCCGCCCATGAGCAGGCTGGCCTTGATGATCTGCACCCACGTCGTCGCCTTCATGCCGCCGACGATGACGTAGATGATCATGAGTACGCCGCCGCCCGCGATCGTGAGGCTCTTGCCCAGGTCGGAGGTGATGCCCAGCAGCAGCGAGACGAGCGCGCCGGCGCCGGCCATCTGAGCGAGCAGGTAGAACAGCGAGATCGTGAGGGTGGAGATGCTGGCGGCCGTGCGCACCGGCCGCTGACGGAGGCGATAGGCCAGGACGTCGGCCATCGTGTACTTGCCGGAGTTGCGCAGCGGTTCGGCGACGAAGAGCAGCACGACGAGGTAGGCGACGAGGAAGCCGACGCTGTAGAGGAAGCCGTCGAAGCCGTACAGCGCGATGAGTCCGGCGATGCCGAGGAACGAGGCGGCGGACATGTAGTCACCAGAGATGGCGATGCCGTTCTGGATGCCGGTGATGGAGCGTCCGGCGGCGTAGAAGTCGTCGGCGTCCTTGGTCTTGCGACCCATGCGCACGGTGATGAACAGCGTGATCCCGACGAAGCCCACGAACAGGCTGATCGCGAGGGCGCGCTGGGAGTCGGTGACGATGGCGCCCAGGGTGTTCAACTCAGGCTCCCGCGTTGAGGTCGGCGACGTCGAGCTCGGAGTCGCTGAGGTGGGTGGGGTGATGACCGGTCAGTGAATCGAGGCGCTCGACCTCGGCCTTGAGCTCGGCGGCCACCGGGTCGATGTTCTTGTCCGCGTAGCGGGTGTAGAGGATCGCGATCGCGAAGGTGCTGACGAACTGCAGCAGCGCAAAGATGTAGCCGACGGTGATCGCGCCGACGACCTTCTGCCCCATCCAGGAACGCTGCCAGCCGGCGCAGTAGATGAGGAGGAGATACCAGATCATGAACACCGCGCCCATCGGGAAGATGAACCGGCGATAGCGGGTGCGCAGCGCCTGGAACTCCGGGCTCTGTTCGACGACGAGATAGGGGTCCTGTACCGACGGCGCGTCGGTCGGTCCCGGCGACGTGGTGCTCACGGCGGCTCCTGTTTTCGATCGGACTCGGACTCGGGCTGGACGCGGATGATCACGGCGTGTGACTCCGGTCACTGAGCGGTGCGAGTCTGGAGTGGCCGAGCCGCGCGCGGAATGACCTGGGGTGAGCCGCGCGCCCGACCGGAGCGACGACGAGCCAGATGGACTCCCTCGCCCGGTCGACGTGCGCCCAGCGGTAGGCAGCGAGCGCCGAACGGACGTCGCCCGAACGCGGAGTGTCGCCGAGGTGTGCGGGGCGTGACGCCGTGATGACCACGGGCTCAACGCATGCGGCGGGGCGCAGCCCACCGTCGATCGCGTCCAGGCGACGCGGCCGCGATCAGCGGCGGGTCTCGAGCTCCTCGGGCGAGTGCAGCCGGGTGAGAGCTGACAGCGCGATCCGGGGGTCGCGGTCGCGCGTCGCGAGCGACACGACGATGGCGCTGATGAAGGCCAGCGGCACGGTCCATGCAGCCGGCTGGGCGAGCAGCGCCTGCGTCAGCCCGTCGAACGGGCCGAAGGCGAGCACCGCGACGACCGCCACCAGGGCCGAGCCACCTCCCACCGCGAGCGACGCGATCGCGCCCTGCACCGTCAGTCGCGGCCACCAGATGCCGAGCACCAGGAGCGGGCAGAACGTCGACGCTGCGACCGCGAACGCGAGGGTGACGGTCTGCGCAAGATCGGTGCGCCCCGCGACGAGCGCCAGCACGAGGGGCACGGCCACGGCGATCACGGTGCTCAGCCGGAACCGGGTCGCGACTCCACCGAACCTGCTCTCCCGTCGCAGGACGTCCTGCGTCAGCACACCTGCGACGGACACCGACAGCCCGCTCGCTGTGGAGAGGAACGCGGCGAAGGCACCGGCCGCGACGAGCGAGGACAGCGCCTGCCCCACCCAGCCGCCGAACACCCGACCAGGCAGCAGCAGCACGACCGTGTCCGCAGCCGATGTGCCGGCGAGCTCAGGTGTGTAGATGCGACCCAGGGCACCGAAGACGGGTGGGAAGAGATAGAAGACGCTGAGCAGACCGAGCACCGCCAGGGTCGTACGTCGTGCGGCTCCGCCGTCAGGATTGGTGTAGAAGCGCACGAGCACGTGCGGCAGGCCCATCGTGCCCAGGAAGGTCGCGAGCACGATGGAGTAGGTCGAGTAGAGCGGATATGCGCGGCCGCCGTAGCCCGACAGCGGCGTGCCCCAACCACCGTCGGCGAACACCGGGGCACCGTCGCGATACCACGCTCCGACGAGCAGCACTGCGGGCAGTGCGATGGCCGCGAGCTTGAGCCAGTACTGGAAGGCCTGCACGACGGTGATCGACCGCATGCCGCCCG
>JANXWJ010000283.1 GCA_025351185.1 Candidatus Nanopelagicales bacterium | reverse complement strand
TGGGGAGCGACCTGCGAACGAGCCAGCGCATCCAGCGCAACTCGTTGACCATCCGACATCGCCAACGCAGCCGCGGGAGCTCGAGTCATGCAGACAGGGTAGCAACCAAACAGTCACTCAAATGCGAGACACACCACTAGGAGCCGGCCATTCCCCGTGCGACACATGGTGCACGCCCTGCGCACCGGGGTCACCACGATCCCCTTCCGAAGCGAGTCCGTGCCGGCTCCCGCTCCCGGTCATGGGTCAGGGCACCGATTGGTTGGCCAGGTCAGCCTCGACCGCTCCTGCGAGGTATCCCACGGGGCTCCCACGGAATCCCGTGGGAGAGACTGGTTCATGAAGCTTCCCCTGCTGCCGTCGGGAACTGCCGTGCTGCCTTCGGCATGGACGGGAGTTGCCGGACATCGGCGCCCCGCCTCCCCGGTTGTGACCACCGACTGTTGACCGGCTTCGCCTCCGGTGCCTACCAGTCACGCTCGTCGAACAGCTTCATCAGGTTGCGCTTGGGCTTGTGCTTCGCGCGGAGCTCGACCAGGTAGGGCGGGAAGTCGGGTCCGTGGTCCGCGGCGGTCATCAGCCGGTCGACCCGGGCGATGAGCTCGACTGCCTCGCCTTACGCCTGGTTGTTCTTGGCATCGATGACCCGTTCGATCTCGCCCTGCCAGATCGGGATCGCGTCCAGCGGGTGCTCGCCCTCGCGGCGACGGGCCAGCTCGAGCCAGAGATCTCGCCGGCACCCTGATGAACCGGCTTCGGCCCAGGCCAGGTCGACGTCCCCGTCGTGCAGGTGCACCTCGACCAGGGTTGAGCTGTCGACGCCGGGGCCGGCCCACGCACCGGCGCGGCCACGCGCGGGCTTGCGCTGCCCGGTCGCGATCCGCTCCCGCAACGACGCGATCGCCTTGTCGTGCCAGTCCGGCCGAAGCTTCGCGCGGGTCGCATGCTCCGAGAGCTGGCGGTAGGTGCGCAGGGACGGTGCGGCGTTGTAGGCAGCCCACGCCACTTGAACGGCGTCCTGCCCGCGACCGGCCCGGTGGTACCCCTGCGCGGCGGCCTCGACCAGCCGCGAGTCCGACCAGCCGTGCAGCGCCAACCCCTTCTCCGCCCAGGCCAGTGCGTCGTCGTACCTGCCCGCGTTGGCGTAGAGCTCGGCGATGCGGACGAACTGGTACGGCGAGGACTGGTCCCGGGCAAGCACCTCGGCCACAGCGTCGACGTCCCCGGTCAGCTCGGCGAGGGTCTGCATGATCTGGGTGATCCGGAACCGCCGCGAGGAGTAGCTGCGTTCGTCGTCCCCCGGCCCCAGCGGTGGCAGCTCATCCCACTCCGCTGCCGCCAGCCGCCCGAACTCCGCGATGCCGTCCGCACCGAGCACCTCGGCGTACGTCGCGGCAGCGCCGTAGAAGACGTCGAGATCACCGGAATGGCGCTCCCGCTCGAACAGCGTGCGGGCCAACGCGACAGGATCGGGTCTGGCCACCATGCAGGCGTCCAGGTGCAATTCCTGCAACCGTTCGGCGATGCCGGACATGTAGCCGTCGGAGTCGTCGACATAGCCCAGCGCGTCCTCGGCCCGGTCGATGGCGTGCTCAGTCAGCGTGATGACCGCCTCCGCGTGACCGTCGTCGAGCAGTTCGCGCAAGGTGTCCAACGCGGAGTCGACGGTGCTCACGTACTCATACATGTGACGGTAGTCGACGTAGTCGCGCACCACGAACGCCTCGTCCAGCGCGTGCCGGAACACCGCGATCGCGGGGGGTCCTGCCATCGCACGCGCAGCCGCCATCCGCAACCGGGCATCGAAGACGTCGTCCTCGGCAGAACGCTCGACCAGCAGTTCCACCAGCGCATCGTGGTCGAGTGCGGCGAGGTAGCCGCGTACGTCGATGACCGCCTCGGCTCGTCCGGCCGGATCAGCTACGGCCTCGGTCACGACGAGCGCGAGCGCGACCGCGTGCTTGCAGAGCCCGCCGTCCAGCCCGACCGGGCACGTGCACTCGTACTCCGGGCGTCCCTCCTCGAGCCAGAGCCGCACCTGGTACGACGACGCGCCACGCACTTTCGCCTTCACGCTCGACTCGGTCGCCGTCGGCTTGCGCACCCGCCCGGCCGCGGCATAGGTCAGACCACGTTCGAAGGAGCGGCGGTCCGCCATCGCCTCGAGCGGTCGCCGCGCGAAGGCCGCGCGGAAGGCACGGCCCGGAAGTTGCGCGGCCGTCACCTACGCCCGCCCGAGAAGCGAGCTCGCGGTCGATCCGGCTGCCCGATCACCGCGGGTCCGTTCGTTCGTGGGACATGACCCAAGGTGTATCACCTGATCGGCGGCGCTCGCTGACCTCGATCAGGGCATCTATCACCGTGACGATCGCGAGCACGCATTCCGTGGTTCGACGGCCCGCACCGTGCGATCAGGCGCTGACAACTGCCGAGTAGCAGGACCGGTCACGAGGTCTCGCCCGCGGTGGCGGTGGTCCTGCTCGACGGCCTGCCCCCAGTAGGTACCGGCCATCGCCGCGGCCCGGAAGTAGCCGCGTTGCGCGGCCCTGCTCGCCCAGTACTGCGTTCAGCCCGGGACCCCGGTGATCGGCCCGGTGATCGACGACGTCACGAAGATGCTGAATCCCAAGCACGAGGGAACGTGGAGCGCCTCAGACTAGGGATCGACGTGGATCGTCGGCCCAGTTCCCCAGTCTGCGAGAAGTCGCCCGGCGAGGGCATCGCCGACCGCGTCGAGTCCAACCACTGCTGCGACCAGCGGCCGTGGGTCTACTGCACCTGACGCGACGAGCTCGATCGTGCCCTGATGCCCGGCAGATACCCCAAGAATGCCAAACAGCCGTGATGTCCTTCAACGACAGCGCACGCGTGTCCACGACCCTCAGAGCACCCGCCAGACGCTTCGGGCCGGCTGGATGGTGCGACGCACAACGTGGCTTGTGGTTACTGCGTATGGCGATCGTCTAGTTCGAGTGCTCTGCCTTCTCCCGGCTCGAGCGCGGCACTGAGGAGGTCTGCGACCAAGGCGAGGTCGTCCGCTGTCGTCGGGGCGCCCTCGGGGATGCTGCGGATCCGCTGCAGGGTTCGGGCTGCACCGTCGTGGAACCAGCGGCGTGCGTGCAGCAGCGCGTCCGCCTTGAGCTGGTCATCGGCAGTGCTCAGTTCGTCGATCACGGCGGCCGCGGTCGTGGGGTCGGTGGTGAGCCGCACGATGTCGAGCAGGTCGGTGCCCTCTTTCGCGGCTCCCCGGTTCATGACCGACTGCAGCTTCATGGCGACCAGCGCGGCCGGTCGAGCGACCAGCACGGTCACCGGCGGCGTGTCGTCGGACGCGATGCACACCGGTGTCGCGGTCTGCGCCGCCCATGCGTGGCTCAGGACATGCAGGCGATCGGTGGGGTCCTCGGGCAGTGGCGAGAGGTCCGCGTCGGTGACCTCGAGGACGTCGACCTGAACCGGTCCGAGCGCGGTCTGGACCTGCACGCCGGCCGGTCCGCTCGGGGTCGCCCCAGCGGCGACGAGCAGCTCGAGCTGACCGACCTGCCCTGCGAGCAGGCGTGACACGGTGTCGAGGTCGGTCGTGGCCCGATACGGGCTGGAAAGCCGGCACAGCACGGCGAGGCCGCCGACCACGATCACGGGACGACCGGTGTCGCGCACGGTGACCGGGATGGCCGCCACGATCGCCGCCATCATCGGCCCGTGCAGCGCCACGGTCGGAGTCGGGCTCGGGTTACCAGACACGCTGCCACCTCCCCGGCGGATCCCACGCCGCGAGGACCTCACTGCCCCGGTCCGGGTCCTTGGCCAGGTCGAGGGCGACGAAAAGTGGATGGACCAGCGGCCATTCCGTGGTCGCCTGTGCGTTCCAGTCGACGCGGCGAGCGGTGACCATCGGCACCGGTGCCACCCGCAGTGTGCCGGCGCGCTCCTGTCGCGACACCGCCGCGCCGAGAAGCTGCCTGCCGCGTCGCAGGGTCGCCCTGTCGGGGACATAGAGATCGGGAGGGTAGGCACCGGATGCGCTCACCGGCGCGCCATAGGCGATGGCAGCCAGGGTGTCCCCCAATGCCCAGCCCACCTGACGCTCGGGGTCGTCCAGGCCCAGGCGCATTGCGTCATTGATGGGACTGGCACCGGGTCCGGGCAACGAGGCAACGTCGACCGACTCCGGCCGCCACCGTCGCGCGAGAACCCGGAACAGGTCCGGGGACACCGGACGGTCAGCGGTGTCGACCAGGCCGGACTCCCGCAGGCGCCCCAGCTCCTGCGACACCGAGCTCGGCGCTCGCGTGAGCTGCGCGGCGGCTTCGCGCACCCCGAACGTACGAGTCGGTTCCATCAGCAGCAGACACGCGAGCTCCAGACCCACCGCACCGGCCAACGGTTCCTTCACGACTTCCGACGCCGAATCAACGACGGTCACCCGGGAATCAACGAAGACGCCCGGTGCCTCCACATGCAGGTCACCGCGCAGGTCCAGCCATCCCCACGACTTCGCGCGCAAGCGCTGCTTCGCTGCTTCGGTGATCCGGTCCGCGACGATCACGCCGACCACCCCGCGCCGACGCTCCGCAGCCGAGAGCCCCCGAACGATCCCGCGGACGTCGCCCTCCCGCACCAGTGCGCGCCGCGTGACCTCGACGGCGAACTCGACACCGTGGCGACCACGCACCACGACATCTGCCACAGCATCGGCGCTCTCCTGCTCACCCACCGGCTGGAGCCCGACCTCGGCCAGGGCACGCGTCAGGAACGAGATCGCGTCACTGTCCCGTTCGGAGCCCATGACACCAGGATGCCACCTGTTCGGTGTTCGGTCAATACCGAACACCGAACATATATGGGACGACCCGTACGTGGACTCGGAGGCCCGGGTCGTGGCGATCACAGTCCTTCAACAAGCGATAGCTCGTGGTCCACGCCGTGGGACTCGTGCCGGTGGACACGGCCCGCCACCGCGGATTCCCCTCTATCAGGATGCGCCTGAGCTCATCGTCGCTCACGCGAGTCACCCAGCCGGTCATTCCACAAGATGGGGGGTAACGCGCACCAGCATGTGCCAGAAGCGGGGAGGTGTAGCAGTGCCGGCGTTCCAAAGGAACATTCACGAGGTGGGCTATCCGGATCACGGCAGTAGAATGCGTGCATGGGGCTGCGTTCACCAGTGGCCGGGGTGGACTACCCGGGCAACCTAGTGGTGTGTCTCAGTTTTGGTTGACTGCTTGTTGAGGGTGACGCGTCCGCGTCGGACCTTCTCGAGGATGGAGTCGGCGGTGGCGGTCCAGACCAGGGGCTTGGGCTGGTTGTTGGTGACGCG
>JANXWJ010000259.1 GCA_025351185.1 Candidatus Nanopelagicales bacterium | reverse complement strand
GAGACCAACGCGTCGCTGCGTCGTGCAGACGACCCGGCGACGGTCAGCATCGAGCGTGCAGCCGACCTGCTGGCCGAGCGTCGCGCGAAGGACCCCGCTCCGAAGAAGAAGGTGGCGAAACGGGCACCCGCCAAGAAGACCGCGAAGAAGGCGCCAGCCAAGAAGACCGCTGCGAAGAAGACCGCAGCAAAGAGGACGGCCGCGAAGAAGACCGCTGCGAAGAAGACCACTGCCAAGGCCGTCGCCGCAGCGGCGCCCACGGACTGACGGAGGCGGCGAGATGGCGACGCGGGGATTCATCGGACGCAAGCGGTCCGGCGATCCTCGCCTGCCACCGGGCCAGTACGACGCCGGCGACGACTGGCCGGTGCTCACCGCCGAGGTGACGCCCAACCTGCGTCCCGAGCAGTGGTCGATGTCCGTCGACGGCCTGGTCGAGACACCGACGACATGGTCGTGGGAGGAGGCGCACGCGCTGCCCCAGTCGGAGTTCCACGGCGACATCCACTGCGTCACAACGTGGTCGAAGCTCGGCGTGACCTTCGGCGGCGTGAGTGTCGACGAGCTGCTCACCGTCGCGGGTCCGCGACCGGGGGCGACCCACGTGCTCGCGACCTCGACGACGGGCTACACGACGAACCTCCCGCTCGCCGACGTCACCGGTGGGAAGGCTTGGGTCGTCTGGACTTTCGGCGGCCAGCCACTCTCGTCCGGTCACGGCGGTCCGGTTCGGCTGCTCGTCCCGCACCTGTACTTCTGGAAGAGCGCGAAGTGGGTCACGCGTCTCACGCTGCTCGACCACGACCAGCGCGGCTTCTGGGAGGTCAACGGCTATCACGACCGCGGCGACCCGTGGCTCGAGCAGCGCTACACCGGCGACTGAGGGATGCGATGAGCGAGCTGCTGCGGTCGACCACCGATGCGCCGACCGGCGGGTGGCGCACCGCGACGGTCCGCAAGGTGGCCCGCCGCACCGAGCGCACCGTCGTCGTGCGTCTCGACATCGCCGACCGCGTGCCGCACATGCCGGGTCAGCACTACGTCGTACGTCTCACCGCCGACGACGGCTACACCGCTTCGCGGTCCTACTCCGTCGCTTCGTCGCCGAGCGATCCGCTCGTCGAGCTCTGCGTCGAGCGGCTCGAGGACGGCGAGGTGTCGTCCTACCTCGCCGACGTCGTGGAGGTAGGCGACGAGCTCGAGGTACGCGGCCCGATCGGCGGCTGGTTCGCGTGGGACGGGGTCGCGCCGACGCTCGCGATCGGCGGGGGCACCGGCGTCGTACCCCTGATCTCGATGCTGCGCCACGCTCGCGAGCTCGAGCACCCCGATCTGGTCTGCCTGGTCGCCGCCGCGCGCACTGCCGCCGACCTGCCCTACTCCGACGAGGCGATGGGTGACTGCAATCTTGTCGCGCTCTCCCGCGAGGACACGCCGTCACGACCCGCCGGACGACTGACGTCGGCCGACCTCGCACCGCACGTCGCGGGCCGAGAGCTGTTCTTCGTGTGCGGCTCGGCGCTCTTTGCCGAGGCCGTGAGCCGGCTGCTCGTCGAGCTGGGAGTCACCACGACTGCCATCCGGGTAGAGCGCTTCGGCCCCACCAGCTGAACCACCGCCGCTCCTCCCCCCTGACGTGATCTTGGTCGTGTGCTCGTTTCCCGCCCCTGGAAACAAGCACACGACCAAGATCACGCGAGTTGTGGATGGCGGGCTGTGGGCTGGGAGTGGGGCAGTGGGCGTGGCGTCGTAGGGTTCGGGCGTGACCACGAGCCCGGGTGTCTTCGTCGCGTTCGAGGGTGGCGACGGCGCGGGCAAGTCCACGCAGGTGCGGCTGCTCGGCGACGCGCTCTCGGCGCAGGGCCTCGAGGTCGTCCGCACCCGCGAGCCTGGCGGCACCCCGGCGGCCGAGGCGATGCGCCACGTCGTGCTGACCCCCGAGTTCGCCGGGCTCGACCCGCGAGCCGAGGCCCTGCTGTACGCCGCGTCTCGCGCCGAGCACGTCGCCCGGCTCGTGCAACCGGCGCTCGACCGTGGCGCGGTGGTCATCACCGACCGCTACATCGACTCCTCGATCGCCTACCAGGGCGTCGGTCGCGGCCTCGGCCCGGACGTCGTCGGCGAGATCAACCTCTGGGCCACCCGGTCGCTCCTGCCCGACCTCACCGTGCTGCTCGACGTCGACGCCGGCCAGGGTCTCGCGCGCCTCGACTCGAGCCCCGATCGGCTCGAGGCCGAGCCTGAGGAGTTCCACGCGACCGTACGCTCCGCCTTCCTGAGCCTCGCCCAGGGCGACCCGAGCCGCTACCTCGTGCTGTCGGCGTCGGGTGAGCGCGAGGACATCGCCGCGCAGGTGCTGGATCGGGTGCAGTCGCTGCTCGTCGTGGGAGGTGGCGCGTGACGGACGTCTTCACCGAGCTGGTCGGGCAGGACCATGCCGCCGATGCGCTGCGTGCTGCTGCGGCGGACGCGCCGCAGGCGCGAGCGGGACTTCCGTCGTCCGCGATGACCCACGCGTGGCTCATCACCGGGCCGCCTGGCAGCGGACGCAGCACCGCGGCGCTGGCCTTTGCCGCCGCGCTCGTGTGCCCGGAGGGCGGCTGCGGCCACTGCGCCGAGTGCATCGCCGTGCAGCACTCCGCGCACGCCGACGTCGAGCACGTGGTGCCCGAGTCGGTGACCTATACCGTCGAGGAGACCCGCGAGCTCGTACGCCGGTCCGCGCTCTCACCCTCGCGCGCACCGTGGCATGTGTTCGTGCTCGAGGACGCCGACCGGCTCAACGCCGAAAGCGCCAACACCCTCCTCAAGAGCATCGAGGAGCCGACCCCCGGCACGGTCTGGATCCTCTGCGCACCGAGCACCGAGGACGTCCTGCCGACCATCCGGTCGCGCTGTCGTCACCTCATGCTCGCGACTCCCACGACGGCTGAGGTCGCCGAGGTGCTCACCCGGGTGCTCGGTGTCGACCCGGCGATGGCGTCCTTCGCCGCACGTGCCGCACAGGGTCACATCGGCCGGGCGCGAGCTCTTGCGACCGATGAGTCGGCGCGGCTGCGCCGACAGGACGTCCTGCGGATCCCCTCGCAGGTCAACGATCTCGGCTCATGCCTCGTCCTGGCTGCCGACCTCGTCTCGACCGTCACCGACGACGTCACCGCGATCTGCGACCCGCTCGACGGGCGCGAGATGGCCGCGCTGCGTGCGGCCTACGGCGAGGGCGGCGAGGGTCGCGGCATCGGCACGGTCGAGCGCCGTGCCAAGGGTGCCTTCAAGGCGCTCGAGGACCGGCAGAAGCGACGCCGACGCCGCGTGCAGCGCGACCAGCTCGACCGCGCGATCGTCGATCTCGTGGCGTTCTACCGCGACGTGCTCGTGCTCCAGCTCGGGGCGCGGTCCGAGCTCGTCAACGACGAGATGCGCCCACAGCTGCAGCGCCTCGCCGCCGAGGCGACGGCCGAGGACACCCTGCGCCGCGTCGACGCCCTCGAACGTACGAGGCACCTCCTCGAGGCCAACGTGGCGCCCCTCCTCGCCTTCGAGTCCCTCACCGTCAGCCTCAAGGACCCCTCGCTCGCCTGAGCCCGGACCCACGTTGCTGGCCCAACTGCGGTTGAGCGCCCCGGTTCAGCGACAGATCCGCCAGCAACGCGGGTCAGGTGTGGCCCGGCCAGCCGGTCAGCCGGCGGCGGTGCGGAGGCCGGCGGCGTAGGCCGTCAGGGCGTCGGCAGCGGGGCCGAGCACGTCGAGGCTCGGGCGGCCGAGGTCGGGGCTGGCGAGCATGGTCGACGCCGCTGCGAGCAGCTGGTCATAGACCGCGACGCCCTCGGCGAGCCGGGCACGCACGACCTCGGCGGCGGCGCCCGCGGCGTCGGCAGCGCTCGACCCGGGGAGCTCGCGGCGCACCTGGTCGAGCACCGCGAGGCGGGTCACCTGCGCGGCGAGCGCGGGAGCGGCCTCGGCGTCGGCGCTGGCGAGCTCGCGACCGGCCCCGGGATGCAGTCCGGTCACCGCGGGCACCATGGCCGTGAGCTGTCGGCGTACGCCGGCGAGACCCTGGGCCTCCTGCCACCCGATGGCATCGCGCCGCACGTCGGCGACGGTGAACACCGACTGCATCGCCCGCGGCTCGGGCGCGACGGCGTTGCTGGCGTCATAGCGGGCGCGTACGGCGATGATGGCCGCGAAGGCGGCTCCCACGAGCCAGAGCCAGGCCGCACCGGGGATCAGCTCGTCGTGCGAGGCGACGTCGATCACCCCCATCACGGCAGCAGCCCCCGAGGCAGCGCTCATCGTCACCGACTCGCGGCGCTGGCTGCGGATCTTGTCGCGGTGCCGCGCGACGGCCTTCTCGTGCTTGTCCATCGCCCTGGCGTAGTCCTTCGACGCCCGGATCGTGCCCTCCTTGGCGGAGGCATACGCCTCGGCCACGTCGAGGCCCTGCTCGACGAGCGCGGCGACGCGCTCTCCCAGCTTGGCGACGTCGTTCGGCTTCGGGCTCACGGCTCCACGGTAGGTGCTGGCGCCCGGCCACGAACGCGAGTCCGGCCCGACTGCCGGCCTCCGAGGAGCCGAATCGCACCGGATCGGGCAGTGACCCCGACCGCGACGACGCCGGGCCGCCTACTCTCGTCCCATGCCCACGGAGAGCGCGCAGCTGCACGTCGACGACCCCGAGCTCGGCGACCTCGTCTTCGACGCGGTGGTCGCGGGTGCCGACGACGGCGAGCCCGTGCTCCTGCTGCACGGCTGGCCGCAGACGACGCTGTCCTGGGCGAGGGTCATCCCCGCGCTCGCCTCGAGCGGCCTGCGCGTGGCTGCGATCGACCAGCGCGGCTATTCCGCGGGAGCCCGCCCCACCGACATCGCGTCGTACGCCGCACCCCACCTCGTCGAGGACGCGAGCGGCTTCCTCGACGCGCTCGGCTGGGGCACCGCGCACGTCGTCGGTCACGACTGGGGCGCGATCGTCGGCTGGCACCTCGCGGCGCATCGACCCGGTCTGGTCCGCTCGCTCACCGCACTCTCGGTCCCGCACCCGCGGGCACTCGTCGAGGCGCAGCGCAGCGACGACGTGCAGAAGAAGAAGACGGAGTACATGGCGTTCTTCCGATCCTCGCCGGAGACTGCGGCGAAGGTGCTGCTGCGCGACGACGCGAAGGCTCTGCGCGCGGTCTATGCACCCGGTGTCCACGAGAGCGACATCGACACCTACGTCGAGCATTTCAGCGACGACGACGCGATGGAGGCGTCGCTCCGGTGGTATGCCGCGATGGATTCCGAGTCGGCGCGCACACCGGATGTCGAGGTCGCGACGACGTTCGTCTGGGGCACCGAAGATGTCGCGATCGGCTCGGTCGCTGCACAGGGATGTGCCGCGAGATGCCATGGGGAGTATGAGTTTCGCCCGCTCCAGGGCCGGGGGCACTGGCTGCCCGATGAGGACCCCGACGCGGTTGTCGACGCGATCCTCAAGCGCGTGGGCTGAGCTCGTGCCGTACATGATGGCCGTGACCTTCACGAAGTCTGGTCGCCTCTACTACCTCGACTCCGGTGGTCACACGCCGAGGGTCGGCGACACCGTGCTCTTCCCCACGTCGACCTCGCCCGAGGTCTGCCAGGTGGTGTGGGGGCCGGAGTGGGTCGACGACGAGATCGGCGGGCTGCCGGTGTGCGTCGGTCCGGCGAGCGATGCCGACGTACGCCGTGACGTCGAGAACAAGAAGCGTCGCGCCGAGATTCAGGTCGCGGCGCAGCGTCTCATCCGCGAGCTCAAGCTGCCGATGAAGGTGAGCGCCGTCGACTGGTCCGACACCGGTCACGAGTCAGGTCGCTCGACGGCGACCGTGTATTTCCGCGCGAGCACCCGCGTCGACTTCCGCCAGCTCGTGCGCGACCTGTCGCACTCGCTCGACTGCAAGGTGGTGCTCACCCAGCTCTCCGCTCGCGACGATGCCCGGGTGCAGGGAGGTGTGGGCTCGTGCGGGCGCGACACCTGTTGCTCGACCTTCCTCGTCGACTTCGACGCCGTCTCCGTGCGCATGGCACGCGACCAGGACCTCCCTGCCAACCCGATGAAGATCTCCGGTGCCTGTGGCCGGCTGATGTGCTGCTTGAAGTACGAGCACCCGATCTACGACAAGTTCCGCTCCACGACGCCGGCTGTGGGTGCGCGGGTGGAGACGCCCGAGGGAGACGGGCGGATGCTGGCCTATGACGTGCCGCGCGACCAGGTCGTGGTCAAGCTCGATGCGGGCGGCAAGCCGAAGGTGTGCGACCGCGCGTCGGTGTGCAGTGCCCGTGCGGCGTACGACTCCCGACCCTGACCTGCGGTGATGACGTCTGCGCCGGGAGGGGTGACATCGCCCACGTCGCGGCTAGGAGGGAACTCACGGGTGCCCCGACGCGTCCCAACTCCTGGACCTGGCAGGCGTGCTGCTGCCGTCGCCCGCAGCCTGCGGATGATGTCCCGGACCGCAGGCAGGAGCCTCGAGTGACCCGCAGTCCGTGGACCCGCCGTGCCTCGGCGGTCTCGGCGGTGTCGGCCTCCGTGGCGGCCCTGAGCCTCGTCCTCGCCTCCTGCTCGGGCACCGTCGGCACCATCACGCAGGAGTCGCCGACGGCGGCGCCGACCTCCACCTCGGGCTCCGCTGCCCCGAGCGCCACCCCGGCCGCGGTCGATCCCGCTCTCTCGGAGTTCTACGCCCAGAAGCTCACGTGGCGGCCGTGCGGCGGGTCGTTCCAGTGCACCGACCTCACGGTGCCCCTCGACTACGCCTCACCGGCAGGCGACACGATCAAGATCGCCGTCCTGCGCCTGCGCGCGGCCAACCAGAGCTCACGCATCGGTTCGCTGCTGATGAACCCGGGTGGCCCTGGAGTGTCGGGTGTCGACTTCGCCCGCAGCGCGCGAGCCGTCGTCGATCCGTCGGTGCGAGCCCGCTACGACATCGTGGGATTCGACCCGCGCGGGGTCGGTGCGTCGTCGCCCGTGCAGTGTCTCGACGACAAGCAGACCGATGCCTTCCTGGCCGCAGACGGCACCCCTAGCACGCCTGCGCAGGTCGCGACGATCGACGCTCTGGCCAAGGAGCTCGCGGTCAGCTGCCGCACCAGGACACCCAAGATCTACGCGCACATGAGCACGCGAGAAGCCGTCCGGGACATGGATATCCTGCGCGCCGCCCTCGGTGACGAGAAGCTCTCCTGGCTCGGCTTCTCCTACGGCACCATGCTCGGGGTGACCTATGCCGACCTCTTCCCGACGCACGTCGGTCGCATGGTGCTCGACGGAGTGATCGATCCGGCGCTGACCAACGTCGAGCTCATCCACGGGCAGGCGAAGGGCTTCGAGGTCGCGCTGCACCACTTCGTCCTGTGGTGCGACAAGCAGGCCGACTGCCCGCTGCCGCGCGGTGAGCAGGCTGGCATCGACCGCATCCAGACGTTCATCGACTCGATCGACGCATCATCGCAGCAGACGTCGGACCCGCGACGACCGCTCACGCAAGCGTTGGCGATGAACGCGATCGCGAGCTATCTCTACTTTCCCGCCTTCGGCGACTGGGACCAGCTGCTCATCGGCCTGCAGGCATCCTTCGACGGCGACGGCAGCACGTTGCTGTCGATGCTCGACGAGCGCACGTCGCGAAACGAGGCCGGTCACTACCCCGACAACTTCGAGTCCGCGTTGTACGCCGTCAACGCCCTCGACCGTCCCGACCGACCGACCGCGGCGCAGTCTCAGGTGCTCGCCGATCAGTGGTCGAAGGAGGCGCCGGTGTTCGGTGCGTTCACGGCGTGGGGGATCCTGCCCTACCAGTACTGGGACGTCCCCGCCGACGACTCGCCCCATGTCATCACGGCACCCGGCTCCCCCAAGATCCTCGTCGTCGGGACGACATACGACCCGGCCACGCCGTATCCGTGGGCTCAGGCGGTCGCCAAGAACCTCTCGCAGGGTGTGCTGCTCACGCGCGTGGGCGAGGGCCACACCGCCTACGGCAAGGGCTCGCAGTGCACCGACTCCGCGATCGACCGCTATCTGCTCACGGGCGTGACCCCCACCGCCGGCACCGTGTGCCGCTGACCGCGGTCAGCGCGACGGGCCGCCTGCATCGGGTGTCCGGCGCTTCGTCGTAGCGGGCGCTCGGGGTTGCTGAATGCCGGTTCCGAGGGACCCTCACCGCTGGGGTATCCTCGGGCACCGTGCCTCTGCCCCCGGGCAGACGTACGCCGCCTTAGCTCAGTCGGTCAGAGCGACGCACTCGTAATGCGTAGGTCATCGGTTCGATTCCGATAGGCGGCTCCATCTTCAAGTCTCTGACCTGCGGTGATGGTGTTGGACTCACCCGTGTGATCGTCGCCCAGGGGCAAGTTGCTCACGGATTGCTCACGGACTGCCTGTGATGGGCCAGCTCCACGGGGTACGAGGGACCACGCCCTGGCCGCAGCTTCGCTTCCCACGCCGGGTAGCAGGTGCGTGTAGGTGTCGGATGTGATGGCAACTGAGGAGTGTCCGAGGCGCTTGCTCACGAGCACGATGTTGACCCCGGCGGCGAGCATGAGCGAGGCCTGGCCGTGCCGGAGATCATGGAGGCGGATGCGTCTCAAGCCGATCTCGTCCACCAGCTCGGTGAAGCGATCGGAGAGTCGGTCGGGGTGCAGCGGGACGCCGTCGGGGCGCGGGAATACCAGGTCGTGATCTTGATAGACGTTGCCGATCCCGGCGCGGAGAGTGTCCTGGCGTAGCCGGTGCGCTAGCAGCACGCCGACGGTGTGGGGATCGAGGTCGACGATGCGGTCCTCGCCGCTGGAGGTCTTGGGACGACCGAACGCGAGGCGTCCGTGATCGCTCCTGCACTGGTCACAGGGCCGGGAGAAGTCCGCGGTCAGGGTGACGACCTGCTGCCGAACGAAGAGGCGGCTCTTGTCCAGGTCGACGTCGGCCCAGCGCAGGCCGAGGCTTTCACCTCGCCGTAGTCCCGTCGCGGCGAGCAGGTGGAGGGCCGCGCCGAGCTCGTCGTGGTCAGCGTGATCGAGGAAGCGGCCGAGCTCTTCGGGTTCCCAGGGGCGCACGTGGGGACGGCTGACGGAGGGCATGCTGACACCGACGGCCGGGTTGGTCGGGATGAGGCGCAGCTTGACGGCGGCGCCCAGGGCCGAGCGAAGCGAGGCGTGGACTCGGCGCAGGGTGGCTGGCTTCATGTCCCGGTCGGTCTGGACCGTGCGAAGCGCGAGCTCCACGTGGTGAGGTCGCAGTTCGCGCAGCCTGAGGTGCCCGAGCTGAGGGATGAAGTAGTTGTTGAAGTGGGCCAGGTAGCTGGCCGCGGTGGTAGGTCGCAGGCCGTCGGCGATCCGGCCGGCAAGCCAGTCGCTGAGGAACGTCGCGACTGTCATGTTGTTCACCGCGACTGCGAGGCCGCGGGCGTTGGCATCGAGTACTTCGGCGAGTGCCTTCTCGGCTTCCTTCTTCGTGGCGTAGCCGAAGCGGGTCATCTGACGGCGCTCGACGTGCTTGCCTTCCGGGTTGGGTCCGGGACCTAGGTCGACGGTGTACCCCCACGATCCGTGCCTGACTTGGCATGCCTTACGTCGGCCGCGGGCATCGAACTCCGGCGGGCACTGGCACCGCTTACGAACCGTTCCGCGCATCGCTGCTTACCGTCCCGGGGTGGAGTTGTCGGGAGTGTTGCGTCGCCGTGGCCCCGGGGGAGCGGGTGACCGCCGCCGGGCGCTCAAGTCTCGCACCGCCCTCCCACACGGATGGAGGACTGGTTCCTGCCGGTGCACGACAAGGTCGCTCATGCCGAGTCACCGTCGTCGGTCGGGGTCGTGACGACGCCGAGGAGCCGGACGAGGGGCTCGGTGGGGATCTTGATGAGTTTCCCGATGTGGAGGACTGGCGTGGGCCATTCGCCGCGGCGGACGAGTTCGTAGGCCAGGGACCGTCCGATGCCGAGGACTTTCGCGGCGGCGGGGACGTCGAGGACGGGTGGGAGTGCGGCGAGCTGGTCTCGGTTCATGGCGGGCCTCCGGAGTTGGTGTCGCGGGCCGGGGACGTGGTGTCCCTACTGGATAGGTGTGCGCGACGGGCCGTCGAGAGCCCAGTGGCCCCAGGTCGTAGTGGCCGATGTCGCTCACCCCGGGCAGTAGTTGAGTACGCGGGGGTTGCCGCGGGTCTGGCCATGCCTTGTGAGGTTCCCCGGAGAAAGTAGACACGGGGTTATGCGATCTTCTTGCCGTGCTTGG
>JANXWJ010000255.1 GCA_025351185.1 Candidatus Nanopelagicales bacterium | reverse complement strand
CGGCAGTCGGGGCTCACGAGACTCCGCAGTCCGGGCACCCGTCACCCTCCCGTCGCCCGACGGCGAGCCGCTCACGCTGAAGGTCCGGTGCTGGACCTCCCGCTCCTCGAAGGCACCCGTCAGCCGCCACCCGATCACCCTCGACCCGGACTGGTCGGTCACCACTCCGCACGACCTCGAGAGCGAGCGGGTCGCGAGCGCGTTCGGGGGCTACCTCTCGTGCGCCGATCTCTCTGCCAGCGTCGCGGCTGCTCGACGCTGGATCGAGCTGCAGCAGCGGGTGGGCGAGTCGCCCATCGTGTTCGTCGCTCGGCCGGCGCGCTGGACCGTGCGGCACCCGCTCACCTGCTGCAGCAAGACGGGATACGAGTCCGCCACGCTCGCCGCAGATCACGTCCGCGACATCCGTCACCTCGCCACCGAGTTCGGCGCTCCCCGTCGCCAGCTCACCGACATCACGACAGCGATCGAGAAGGCCTACTCCGGCACCGGCGCGTTCACCCTCGACGGGCCCGAGGCAGCTGCGGCAGCCGACTGCTGCAGCCGAGGCGCGGCCGACGTGACCGAGCTCTGGTACACCGGGATGCACCCCGCCCGCATCCTCGAAGTCCACGCAGCGATCGGGTCGCACGGTCGCCTGCCCGGGCGCTTCTTCCTCGGGGTCGTCGTCCGCCAGACACCCCTCGCCTGGCTCTCCGACACCCTCGACACCGCGGGCATCGACGCCGACGAGATCGAGGAGGTCCTCGAGGTCGGCGGTGTACGGATCGACGGCCCGCAGCAGGAGGCAGCCGAGTGGCTCGCCTGGACCCGTGGTGCGTCCGACGCGATCGACCCGACGCGGCGCGGCCGCTGGATGGCCATGGGGGTCTCACGTCGGATGATCATGCTGCTCGACCAATACCTCATCGACCCCGCTGACATCGCAGCCCTCGCCAGCGGAGTCGGCCGCGACCCCGACGGCGCGGCACGCCAGCTCGCGGGGTGGCTCGAAGCCGGCCTGCGCCCACCCGTCGCAGACCTCGTCCGACTGCACCAGGAAGGCATCGGACCGCACTGGTATGTGCCGTCGCGCGCCGCCGTCTCGCGGCTGCGCACCGAGCTCGGACTGGCCGCCGACCGTACGTCCGACACGGACCTCGCGTTCCTCCTCGCCATCGCCGGGACCGTGCCCGACTCGGTGGCTCGCTGGCGAGCGGGGACGACCCTCTGGTGACGCACAGGACGTCAGGCAACAAGCGATCAGGGGACGACGGATGAAGGAGACCAGCTGATGACGGTGCATACGCGTGAGGCCTACGACGCGACCCTGCGAGCGATCGGGGTGTGCGTCGCGACGCGTATCCCGTTCCTGCTCTGGGGCGAGCCGGGTGCTGGCAAGACGGCGGTGATCGAGTCGGCGAGCGGCAGCGGCTGGCACGTGGAGACGTTGATCTGCAGCCACTATGAGCCGTCGGACTTCGCTGGCCTGCCGATCGTCACCGGTGACCACGTCAGCCTCGCGCCGCCCGGCTGGGCGCGTCGCGTCGCGGCGCAGGAGGGTCCGTCGATCGTGTTCTTCGACGAGTGGACCACCGCCTCCCCCGCGGTGCAGGCCGCCGCGCTGCGCCCGCTCACCCATGGCGAGGTCGGTGCACTGAAGCTGCCCGACCGGGTGTCGTTCGGCGCCGCCGCCAACCCCGCCGACATCGCCGCCGCCGGCTGGGAGCTCGCCGCACCGACGGCCAACCGCTTCGTCCACCTCGACTGGGCGCTCCCCCTCGAGGTGTTCGCCGAGTCGATCGTCACCGGCCAGTGGCCCGAGCTCGAGGTGCCCGAGCTCACCGCGTCCTACGACGTCGAGCTCGCCGTCGCCCGAAGCCTCGTCGCCGGCTTCTTGCGCGCCCGGGGCGGTCTGCTCTCCGCCGTGCCGAAGGACGCCGCCAGCCGCGGCCGCGCCTTCCCCACCCCAAGGACCTGGGACTACGCCGCACGCCTCGTCGCCGCGTGCCGGGTCGCCGACACCGGGCCGGAGGTGCTGCGCCTCCTCGTCGACGGTGTGATCGGCGCGTCGAGCGGGCACGAGTTCCTCGCCTGGATCCGCGCACTCGACCTGCCCGACCCGGAGAAGGCGCTCGCCGACCCCGCGAGCATCGACTTCACCGGCATGCGCCCCGATCGCGTGCACGTGACCCTGCAGTCCGTCCTCGCCGCCGTCACCGGAGCGCCGAGCCCCGAGCGGTGGACCGCGGCGATGTCGGTGTGTGTCCACGCGGCCAACGCCGTCGGCGTCGACCCGGCCGTGCCCGTGGTACGCGCCCTACTGCGCGGCACGACCCGACCGCCCGGAGCCGCTCTGCCTGAAGGGATGGCGGTGTTCGTCGCACCGCTCGCCCTCGCCGGGCTGCTGCCGACATGAGCCCCGCACCCGCACCACCCGGGCCGGTGCGCCACCTCGACGCCGACATCGCCAACCGCATCTCCGCGGCGAAGCTCTGGCTCGTGTCGACCGAGTCGCCGACCACCTGCGGCGACATGCCCTATCTCGCGAGTGCGCTCTACGCCCTCGTCCCCGTCGCGACCGAACGCGTCACCGCGATGACGATCGACGAGCACTGGCGCCTCTACGTCAACCCCACCTGGGCCGAGACCACCGACATCAGCGCGATCGCCGCGCGACTCGCCCACCTCGTCTGGCACCTCCTCGCCGAGCACGCCGACCGCGCCCGCGACCTCGACGTCGGCACCGACACCGCCCCGGCGTGGCAGCGCGCCAGCGACGCGACCGTGGCCGAGACGATCGAGACCACCGCGGTGCAGACCGGCCTGATCAAGCCCGGCGGCTACGGCTGGGACCGCGGCAAGTCAGCCGAGGAGTACTTCGCCCTCGCCTCCGGCCTCCCCGCGCGCCTGCTCACCCCGCGCGACGGCACAGACCCGGGCCGCGGCGGCGACGGTGAGGAGCCCGATCCCGGCTGCGGCAGCGGCTGCGACGGACTGATCCGCAGCTACGACCTCCCACCCGGCGACCCCGCCGGCGGCGTCGACTCCCACGACGCCGACGCGATCCGCCGCCGCGTCGCGATCGAGTTCCAGCAGCACGTCGGCCCCGCTGGCACCATGCCCGGTGAGTGGGCGCGATGGGTGGGGCAGATCCTCGAGCCGATCGTCCCGTGGCAGCAGGTGTTGGCTGCTGCCGTACGCCGAGGTCTCGGGTGGACGCACGGGCACACGGACTACACGTACACGAAGATCTCCCGACGCCAAGCGGGTGCGGGACGCATCGTGCTGCCTGCTCTGCGGCGTCCTGTGCCCGAGGTCGCAATCGTGGTGGACACGTCGGGGTCTGTCGACGACGGGTTGCTCGCGCAGGCGCTCGGGGAGGTCGACGGGATCCTCACGTCGTCGGCGGTTCCTCAAGGGTCAGTGACGGTTCTGGCGGTCGATGCTGCGGTGCAGGCCGTGACGCAGGTGCGCTCGGCGCGAGATGTCGCGATCGGTGGTGGCGGCGGGACGGACATGGGCGTCGGGATCGAGGCGGCGATGGCGTTGAAGCCACGGCCGGATGTCGTGATCGTGCTGACCGACGGGTACACCCCGTGGCCCTCGATCCAGCCGCGAGCTGCGGTGATCGCCGTGCTGATTGGTCGCGTCAGGGGGCAGCTACCGCCGACTCCAGCGTGGGCCCACCGTGTGGAGTGCGCTCCTGCCTAGCGTTCGGAGCATCGATACAAACTGCGATCGGCAAACAAGCAAGCGTCTGGGTAGTGTCGGAACGGATCGGACTCGGAATGAACCGAGTCGCGATGTTCGGGTGAATGGGGGATGCCGTGCCTGCAGCACCTGGGTGGTACGACGACGGCTCGGGACGCCGCCGCTGGTGGGACGGGCTGCAATGGACGGGTGCGTTCCAGCCGCAGTTCGTCGCCCCGGTGACAGCGCCCACACATCTCGCGTGGGCGCTGTCACCGGCGTATTCGTTCGGGCTCATCGCCTTCATTCCCGCTCTGCACGCGGCTATCAAACTGCAACGTCGCAACCTTTGGTTCTGGGCCGGTGGTCTGATTCTGGGCAACGTCATCGGGTGGATGTTGGTGGCCACCGGCCCCGATCGCGCTGTCGATCCGGAGGCCGCGACGACCGTGGGTCAAGCGCTGGGCACCTTGCTCATAGTGGCCATGGGGGCCGCCGGCACCGTCCACGCTCTCCGCATGCGGGGTGAGGTGTTCGCGCTCCCACTTGCCGCCTCCCCCACACCAGCGATCGACCCGGCCATCGTGGACTCGCTGGCCGCCCGGAAGCGTCGAGCCGAGTCGGTCGCCCTTTGCGAGAAGGACCCGGCACTCGGACGGGACCTGCTGATCGGGCGCCCGGATCGCACCCGTCCGTACGACGACGGCGGACTGGTCGACATCAACCACGTTCCCGAAGAGGTCCTGGTCACACACCTCGGCCTCACCCAGGAACAGGCCCATCGCGTTGTCGAGGCACGAGACTACGTCGAGGGCTTCTCGAGCCCTGCCGACCTCCTCGGCCTCGCCGGTCTCCCCCCGAAGCAGTACGACGAGATTCGAGACCGCATCGTCGTCCTGTAACGCGACTCAGGGCACACCCGTCCGGACCCTCCGTGGGCAGGCGCGAGAACTACTCGAGATGCAGGCCGTCGAAGTACCCGCTGTGCGTCCCCACGACCCGGGATACGTCGCGGTTCTTGATGTTCGGGAACGTCGTCTGCAGCCCAACAAGCCCAGCCGCGTGCTGCCCGAGCTGGACGTTGCGGTAGATGTACTTGAGCACCGCGTCGTTGCGAGAGCGGTAGTTCCACACCTGCCCGCTCACCGACTTGTGCAAGGCTCCCCGGTCGCCCTTCGCCGAGATGGCCGCACCGAGCAGATGGACGTCCTCAATCCGCGGTGAGCCGGGCATCGTGCCGAGAGCATGTGCAGCTGTCACCATCACGCGAGCGCCGAGGCTGTGTCCCACGAGGATGTAACTCTCCCCCGGCGTTCGTGCGATCACGTCACCCAGGATCGCTCCCGTCATCTCCGCGCGGTTCTTCGCGATGCTCCAAGGGTTCGTCGCGAGGTCGTGGGCGAGGAACAGCGGCGCGGCGTATGGGACCTTGCCCGCGGCGCGCCGACTAGCTCGCCCTGCCGCGGCCGCGAGCGCCTTGGCTCCGGCGGCCTTGCCCAGCCCGATGCCCGCCAGGACCCCGAACGCCGACAGTTCCTTGCTTCCCCAGTGGATGCGGTAGACGGGATTGTCGGGGTAGCGCTCGTTGATCATGCGTTGCCAGTCCCCCCAGCCATCACTCCCCTCGGTCAGGAACCCGCTGGCCAGGAGCACGGAGGCGCCCCGACCATCACGCAGCTGCTCGATGCGGAAGGACTTGTCGTCGCAGACGTAGGCGGTCGACGTCGCGGCACCGAGCACCCCGCCGAGCGCGGTGCCAGTGACGACGACGACCGTCAGCCCGCCCTGCATGCCAAGCCCACCCGCAGCCACCGATCCGAACCCCAGCATGGCGAGACCGTGACTGGTGGCGGCGGCGCCACTTAGCCCGCCACCCAGAACGCTGCCGCCGAGGGCGCCCCCGATCACCGGTGCCGCAGCGAATGCCATCGGCACCGCCAGAGCGGCCATCGCCCCGCTGACGACGCTGACCCGTGTGGCGGCGCGCAAGTTGCGGCTCTCGAACGTCGCCCACTCGTCGAAATCGGCGATGCTCCTCAGCCGCTGGTCCTGCTTCTCGAACCCGTACACCTGGTGACAGTGCTCGGCGCAGTACCTCGGGGTGCCGGCCTTGCCGGTCCCCCGGTTGGCCATGTGAATACACCGGGGTGCCACGCACGGGGTCGTCGGCGAGCCACATGCCTCGCACACGAAGGCGGAGGGCGCGAGGCGACGGCCCTCGACGCGTGTGTGCGAGGAGAACCGGAAGCAGGCCGAGCACCACCCCGTGCGCACCTCGGTTCCCAGGTGGTCCACCAGGTCGGCGATCCCCGTCGCGAGAGACGCGTGCCGGTGGGCGGCCTTCTGGTGGCTGGTCCGCTTGTCCTCCGCACGGGAACGCCGGTAGAGGAACTCGTGTGTGGCGAAGGCCCACGTGTTGGTGACGAGCGCCTTGTTACGAGTGAGGATGCCGCTGCCCTGGGCGCTCGGACCTTCGTCGTTCGACGAACCCACGACCCAGAGCTCGCGACCGCGGTCCGTCGTGAGTTCTGCCTCGAACCCGTCCCGACCGCTCGGGCGATAGATCAGTGTCGACTGCCCCATGGGCCCCTCCTTCGCTCGTCATCGGCAGGCGGTCGCGTGCCCACAGGGGACCAATCGCTCTCTCGAACGGGTCGGTCGAATGAACAAGTCGGGGTGGGTTGTCGCT
>JANXWJ010000234.1 GCA_025351185.1 Candidatus Nanopelagicales bacterium | reverse complement strand
CGAGGACTACCTCCGCGTCACCAACAACCAGCCCAAGCCCCTGGTCTGGACCGCCACCGCCGACTCCATCCTCGAGAAGGTCCGACGCGGACGCGTCACCCTCAACAAGCAGTCAACCAAAACTGAGACACACCACTAGCTAACGCTGCCGTGGGTGCCGGCCGACCTGCGGCCGTGCGGGCTGCCCCGACGGCGAAGAAACCATCGGACCGGCGCTGGCACCTGAACCCGTGACATCGGGACACACGGACACCGGGACATGCGGACACCGGGACACGCGGACACCGGGTTGCGCGGACACCGGGATATCCAGATCCCGTACATGGCCAGCGATGGCGACGATCGGGCGTGCGCTGGCGGCTGCGTCACCAGCGGGCGGTGTAGGCCCACCAACCGCCGCCGAGGTCGACGTAGGTCGGTGACTCGAAACGGTCGCTGTCGAGGCTGGCGGTCGTCGCGGGCGGGAGGTAGGCAAACCCAGCGTCGTTGAACAGCCCCAGGTCGTTCGACTCAGCGAACACCGTCGCGGGACCGAAGGCCTCGACCGTGCTGATGTCGTAGGAGCCGATCCGGTCGGGCACCCGGAGTGATTCGGGATGCTGGTCGAACGCGACCCTCGCCGCGTCGAACGACGACCGGCTCGCGTCGAACCGGAGCTGGAGCAGCAGCGGCGACCTGCACAGGGCGACCGTCGCGATGACCACCAACGCGGGCACCACGAGAGTCCTGAGCGGCGTGGGGATCCCGGCCACGCAGCGTCCGAGGCGCACCAACCAGGCCACGCCGAGAACGACCCAGACGAGCAGCGCGGGGAGGGACAGCAGCGTCATGAAGCCCGGGTTGCTGGCGTCGTAGAGCAGGAGTGACGAGGAGCCGGCCAGCAGGACGGCGAAGATCCAGCGCTCCAGGCGACGTGCCAAGGTGATCGGCTCCTCGACCGTCACCGGCTCGGTGTCGCTCGGGACTGGCGGCGCGTCCCCCATCACGAGACCTACTGTGCCACCCACGACAGCGAGGGACACGTGAGTCCCGGTCGCTCGGTGGCATCTGCACCCGGGCGCGAAGCCACGGCTGACGCGGGCAGACGGACCGCAGCGGTCAACCGTGTGCGAGTCGTGGACGCCGCTGCGGCAGGATGACTTCCCGTGAGCAGTCCCGTGGCCCCGCAACGCGCCGTCGTACGGTCGGCTGCCCGGGTCGTGGTCAAGGTCGGCAGCTCCTCGCTCACCAACCCCGGCGGCGGCCTCGACCCGGAGCGGGTGGACGCGCTCGTCGACGCCCTCGGCGGCCGGCTGGCCGCGAAGGTCGAGATCGTGCTGGTGTCCTCGGGCGCGATCGCGACCGGGATCGGACCGCTCGGGATACGTCGACGCCCCCGTGACCTCGCGACTCAGCAGGCGGCAGCGAGCGTCGGGCAGGGCATCCTCCTGGCGCACTACACCGGAGCGTTCGCGCGCTATGACCGCACGGTCGGTCAGGTGCTGCTCACGGCCGAGGACGTGACCCGCCGCGCCCACTATCGCAACGCGCAGCGCACGCTCTACCGCCTGCTCGAGCTCGGAGTGGTCCCCATCGTCAACGAGAACGACACGGTCGCCACCGACGAGATCCGCTTCGGTGACAACGACCGGCTCGCGGCGCTCGTCGCACATCTCGTGCATGCCGACCTGCTCGTGCTGCTCTCCGACGTCGACGGCCTCTATGACGGGCCGCCGAGCCGTACGGGCTCGCAGCTCATCGCCGAGGTGCGCGGCCAAGCCGACCTGCAGGGGGTCACGGTCAGGGGCACCGGATCAGGTGTCGGCCTCGGCGGCATGGTGACGAAGGTCGAGGCGGCCCGGATCGCGACGTCTGCCGGCGTGCCCGTGGTGCTCACCTCGGCGGCCAACGCCGCCGCTGCTCTCGCCGGCGATCCGGTCGGCACGCTGTTCCACCCGACAGGTGAGCGCCGCGGCACCCGGATGCTGTGGCTGGCCCATGCCACGGATGCCCGAGGGCGCCTGCACCTCGACCCGGGAGCCGTGGAAGCAGTCGTACGTCGACGGCTCTCGCTCCTGCCCGCGGGCATCACTGCCGTCGACGGATCCTTCGTCGCAGGAGATCCCGTGGACCTCGTTGACGAAAAGGGCCACGCGGTGGCCCGCGGGCTGGTCAACTTTGATGCGACAGAACTCCCCGACCTCCTCGGTCGCTCGACCCGAGACCTGGCGAAGGAGTTGGGACCGGCATATGAGCGCGAGGTCGTCCACCGTGACGACCTGGTGATCCTGCGCCGCTAGCGCCCGGAGGTGCCGTGGAGGGCTGGCCGTTCTGGCACGTGACCCTCACCGTGGCTGGTCCCTCCGTGCCCGAGCCGGAGATCCGGCACGGGCTCGAGGCGCTGAGCCACGAGCACCCCTTCCTCCTGTCCGGCCGCTATGGCGTCGACCGCGCCGAGGTGCGCTACTGGGAGGAGGCGCCCGATGCCAGCACCGTCACCGACCTCGCCCTGCGCCTCTGGGACGTCCACCAGGTGACCGCCGGACTCCCGCAGTGGCACGTCGTCGGTGTCGAGGTCGTCGACCGCGAGACGTTCCACCGGCGCGGTCGCGCACCGCTCACCCCCGTCTCGCTCGTCGGCGTCGCTCCCTTCTGAGCACGGATCCTGCTACCCCCGTATCCACCCCTGCCGCGCTCGGTCGACTCCGACCGCGCCCAGGTCGACGCGCGATCGGTCTGCGCCGCTAGCCCAGTACGGCAACTGGTGTTGATGCTCGTTACACCTCGCGGCGGCACGCACTACCAGACCGCACACGGCGATCCAGTTAGCGCGTGCTGGGTGAAGGACGGACCTGCGTGATGCGCTGCTGGGCTCGATCGTCGTCACGGTCGGCCGTATTGGGAGCGAGAACCCGTCCAGATTGGGAGCGAGACCCGTCCAGATTGGGACTAAAAAGCTGGCCAGAATGGGAACCGCCTGGTCAGGGGCCCGTTCACTCGGGCTGTGACTGACATGCCACCGACCCGAAACTACCGTCCGCGCATCGTCGATGGGCGTCTGTCCGCGCTGCTTAGAGCCTTCCCCGCAGTCCTGGTCGACGGGCCGCGCGCCGTGGGCAAGACGACCACCACCCGCCAGCTCGCGGCGACCGTGGTGCGGCTGGACCAGCCGGCCCAGGCGGCCGCCTTCCGTGCCGACCCGGATGCCGCGCTGCGCGGGCGCGCCGAGCCGCTGCTCCTCGACGAGTGGCAGGAGGTGCCAGGCGTGCTTGCGGCGGTCAAGAGGTCGGTGGACGACGACCCACGTCCAGGCCGGTTCGTGTTGACCGGGAGCGTGCGCTCGGACCTCGAACAGCAGGTCTGGCCGGGGACGGGCCGGCTGACTCGCCTGCGGATGTTCGGCCTCACCGAGCTCGAGCAGTCCGGGCATGGTGCTCAGGTTCGGACGTCGGCGTTGGACGCGCTGATCGCCGGAGACCCGTCAGCGATCACGCTCCCAGTGACGCGCCCGGACCTGGCGGACTACGTGGCGATGGCGCTGCGCGGCGGGTTCCCGGCCGTCGCCCTCTCCGGCCTGAGCGACGAGATGCGCAACGTCTGGGTCGACAGCTACCTCGAACAGCTGCTGACCCGCGACGCTCACTGGGCGACAGGCTCGTCGCGCTCCCAATCTGTGCGTTCTGGGGCTGACGAGCAGGGAGCCCGGCTCCCTATGAGGGCGCCCGGTCCAAGCCGCGCACCCCGTCGCCCCGTCGCCCCGCCGATCTCGCTGCGCTGACCGCACGCACGGTCCTCCAGTAAGCGCCCACTGGGCACCTGACCACCCATCAGCCTGGCGCCTCCAGAGCTGCGTTGTGTAACGAGCATCAACTCCCGATCACCGGTGTCGTGGTCCTCGTGCGCACGTTCCTCGCCGAGAGACGAGTCCGCCGCAACCTGGCTGGGGGTGACCCGAGATACGTGCCGCCGGTCGGGTGAGACCGAGGTCCAGATGCGCCGGTCCCAGTGGCTCGGGGGAGGTGCGTCGATGACACGATGTCCGGATGCCCGAGGTCGCCGTACGCCGCGCCACCGACGACGACCATGAGCTCACCGCACGACTCTGGCAGCTCGACCGCCATGACCTCTCGCAGTTCTGGGGCACGCGCCCCGGACCTGACGGGCTGTTCCGCCCGGAGGTCGTCGCGACGTTCTTCACCGCCGCCGACCGTCAGGCGTGGATCATCGAGGCCGACGGCGACATCGCCGGGCTCGCGGTGACCCGGCTGCGCGACGACGGTGCCAGCTCGGTGTTCTCGTTCCTCGTCCTGCGCGGGCTTCGTCGCACCGGAGTCGGCTCGCTCGCGGCGGCACAGCTCATCGCCGCGTCATCCGGGCGGTGGGCGATCGCCTTCCAGGAGGACAACGTCGGGGCAGCCGTGTTCTGGCGCCGGCTGGCGAGCGACCTCGTCGGTGACGCGGTGCGCGAGGAGCGCGAGACGGTGCCCGACCGCACCCTCGCCCAGACCTGGTTGCTGTTCGACACGTCGATCCAGGCTCCCGATCACCGCTGATCCGGTTCGGCAGTGAGCCGGCTCGCTGGGTCCCGGCCCGAGCCTCGATAGGCTCGGCGAATGACCGAGACGCCCACATCTGAGCGCGAGGCCGTCCTCGACGTCGCGCGACGCGGTCGCGAGGCAGCCGTGGTGCTGCGCACGCTGACCCGTACGCAGAAAGACACTGCGCTGCTCGCCATCGCGGATGCGCTCGACGGCGCCACCGCCCGCATCGTGGCGGCCAACGGTGGCGACGTCGCACGTGCACAGGCCACCGGCACCGACCCGGCGATCGTCGACCGGCTCACCTTGACCCCCACGCGCCTCGCCGCGATCGCGGACGCGGTGCGCGATGTCGCCGCACTGCCCGACCCGGTCGGCGAGGTCGTGCGCGGCTACACGCTGCCCAACGGCCTCACGGTGCGACAGGTGCGCGTTCCCCTCGGCGTGGTCGGCATGGTCTACGAAGCTCGTCCCAACGTCACCGTCGACGCTGCGGTGCTGGCGCTCAAGAGCGGCAACGCCGCTCTCCTGCGCGGATCGTCGTCGGCCTTCGACTCCAATGCCGTGCTCGTCGACGTAATGCGCGAGGCGCTCGTGTCGGCCGGTCTGCCTGTCGACGCGATCGCACTGGTGCCCGGCACGACCCACGAGTCGGTCAAGCACCTCATGACTGCGCGCGGTCTTGTCGACGTCCTCATCCCGCGTGGTGGCGCGTCGCTCATCCGCACTGTCGTCGAGGGTTCGACCGTGCCGGTCATCGAGACCGGAGTGGGCAACTGCCACGTCTATGTCGACGAGCACGCCGACCTCGACAAGGCGGTCGCGATCCTCGTCAACGCGAAGACCCAGCGGGTCAGCGTCTGCAACACCGCGGAGACGGTGCTCGTGCACCGCGCGATCGCCGAGGCGTTCCTGCCCAAGGCGTTCGCCGCGCTGCGCGACCGCGGCGTCACGATCCACGGTGACCCCGAGACCTCGAACTACGCCGAGACCGTGGGCATCGACTTCGTGCCGGTGACCGACGAGGACTGGGCGGCGGAGTACTACTCGCTCGACATCGCCGCCGGGATCGTCGAGGACCTCGACGGTGCCCTGACCCACATCCGCCGGTGGTCGACCGGCCACACCGAGGCGATCGTCTCCGACTCGGCCTCAGCGATCGCCGCCTTCATCGACGGCGTCGACTCGGCGGCGATCATGGTCAACGCCTCGACCCGTTTCACCGACGGTGGCGAGTTCGGCTTCGGCGCCGAGATCGGCATCTCGACCCAGAAACTGCACGCCCGAGGCCCGATGGGTCTCGCCGAGCTGACCAGCACGACCTACATCGTGACCGGCGACGGGCACGTGCGCGGCTGACCCGTGCCCGAGAGGCAACCAGACCGTGATCTGCGCCGACCCCGGGCGGCCACAACTCGGGGCGCCGGGTTGGTATCCTCCGAGAGCCCACGCGGTGGGTCGTACGTCGAGCGACAAGGGGACTGGCGATGAGCGCCGTTGCACAGCTGGCCGACACCGTCGTCGCCTTCGACCCGTCGAAGTGGTTCTTCGGCGCCGTAGCGCTGGGCACCCTGATCGTGCTCCTCGTGATCGTCACCCGCTTCAACATCGACCGCTGACGCGCCCGGCGGTCTGCGCCTCATGCGTCGAGTGGGAGTGATGGGCGGGACCTTCGACCCCGTCCACCATGGTCACCTCGTCGCCGCATCTGAGGTCGCGCACCGCTTCGACCTCGACGAGGTCGTCTTCGTGCCCACCGGGATGCCGTGGCAGAAGCTCGACCGTGATGTGACTGCTGCGGAGGATCGCTACCTGATGACGGTGATCGCGACCGCCAGCGACCCGCGTTTCCGCGTGAGCCGCGTCGACATCGACCGCGCCGGTCCTACCTACACCGCCGACACCCTGCGCGACCTCGCGCAGGAGTACGCCGCCGCCGCGGTCGACGCGGAGCTCTTCTTCATCACTGGCGCCGACGCGCTCGCCTCGATCGCCGGCTGGCACGATGCCGACGAGCTCGTCGCGCTCGCGCACTTCGTGGGAGTCACGCGTCCCGGTCACGTGCTCGTCGACCCCGGCCTGCCCGAGGGACGGGTCACCCTGGTGGAGATCCCCGCGCTCGCGATCTCCTCGAGCGACTGCCGTGAGCGGGTCTCGCGCGGCGAGCCGATCCGCTATCTCGTGCCCGACGGTGTCCTGAACTACGTCGCCAAGCGCGACCTCTATCGAGCGGTGCCCACATGAGCGGCCGGCACAGCGCCCCCGGGCACGACGACCACGACGCCGATCTCGATGACGACCTCGAGGGCGTCGATGCCCCGGGTGACCACGACGACGTCGGCAACCGCGGCCACGGCGATCACGACCACGCGGGCGACGCCGGGGGGCTCGACGCCCTCGATCGGCTGACCGCCAGCGCCAGCGCCAGCGCCAGCGCCAGCGACGGAGCCAGCGCCAGCGACGGAGCCAGCGCCAGTGACGGAGCCAGCGCCAACGCCAGTGACGGAGCCAGCGACGGAGCCGGCGTTGTAGCCGGAGCCGACTCCGTGTCGGTCGAGGCTCCGCTCGTGGCGTCGGCGGCGGTTCTCGACGCGGACCTCCGGACTTCCGCAGTCCGGGCCGGGATCCGGGTGCCCGAGGGGGTCGAGCCGATGGAGCCGACCTCTGCCGGGGGAGTCGTCGCCGGTGAGATCCCCGCTGGCGTCCACCACGCCGACACGGTCGTGCCGGGTTCGGCTGCCGAGACGGCGGCGGCCGCAGCAGCAGCCGCCGCTGAGGGCGGCCGGATGGCTCGACGTCGGGCGGTCGAGGAGGCGGCCAGGGAGTCTGCGCTGACCTCGCGCCGGCGCGCCCTCATCGTCAGCGGGATCGTTCTCGCGCTGCTCGTCGGGCTCGTCGTCGTCTGGGCGGTGACCAGTCGCTCCAGCGGAGATCCCCAGCCCCCGCAGTCGCTGCCAGCGTCCCCGACCGGTCCGATCCAGCCCACCCTGCTGTTCCAGCTCAAGTCCGAGGACGGCATCGCGGTCGGCAACTCCCTGCTCGCGGTCGGAGGGCGCACGGGTCGCGCCACCGACATCTCGATCCCGCCGTCGGTCATCGTCGAGGTGGCGACCGGCGGCGCCCTGCCGTTCGGCGAGATCGTCCGGCTGACCGACCAGAGCTCGTCTGCCAATGCGCTGAGCGATGCCATGGGTGTCAACGTCAACGCGACCCAGTGGATGGATCCGCTGGCCTTCTCCGGCCTCGTCGACGCGGTCGGTGGCGTGATCGTCGACGTCGACGTCGACGTGCTCAAGACCCAGCCCGACGGCACCAAGGTCGTGCTCATCCCGGCCGGCAACGCCCAGACCCTGCAAGGCCCCCAGGCGGCGCTGTTCGCGACCTACCTCGCGCCGGGGGAGCCGGAAGAGGTTCGGATGGCCCGGTTCACCCAGGTCTTGCGGCTGGTCGTCAGCCGGCTGCCGAGCGATCCGGCCAAGGTCGAGCCGATCCTCACCGGCCTCGGTGCCTCAGCCCGCTCGACGGTGCCGGCGTCACAGATCGCGGCGTTCCTCGTACGCCTGCACTCGGATGTCTTGTCCGACAACGTCGCCTACAAGAACCTGCCGGTGAAGAGCGACCAGGTGGTGGCCGCGGCCACCCGGATCGACCAGGAAGCCACCGCCACCCTGGTCACCGAGCTGCTGCCCGACGCCGCGCGCACACCCGGTCCCAACTCCAAGGTGCGGGTGCTCGTCCAGAACGGTGTCGGCGCTCCGGGGCTCAACGCTGCGGCCCGACAGCTCATCGTCGATGCTGGCTACACCTATGTGAACGGTGGAAACGCGGCCGCCTGGGGCCAGAAAGCATCCGTGGTCGTCGTTCCCGACGCCACTCAGGAGTCGCTGCGCTGGGGCAACGAGCTGGCCGCGGCGCTCAAGATCCCGGCGACCGCAGTGCAGGTCGCGACATCGACCCAGACGGTCGCCGACGTGATCGTCGTGCTCGGCGCCGACTTCAGACCTGCAGCCTGAACGGGCGGGTCCGGAGCAGCCGGTCGGGCAACCACCCCGCGCGTGAGACCATGGTGTCGGGACGCCCCGCAGAGCGGGCGCCGATCCCGACCCGATGGGCGCGACTCCACCGCCCTCACTGATGAAGGCTGAGGACCCCCGTGACCGCATCCGACCGCGCGCTCGAGCTCGCGATGATTGCCGCACACGCGGCGTCGGACAAGCAGGCCGAGAACATCGTGGCCCTCGACGTGTCCGAGACCCTGGTCATCACCGACATCTTCCTGCTGTGCTCGGCGTCGAGCGACCGTCAGGTCAAGGCGATCGTCGATGGCATCGAGGCGGCGCTCGACCTGATCGACGTCGACCCCGTACGCCGCGAAGGCCAGCGCGAGGGTCGCTGGGTGCTCCTCGACTACATCGACATCGTCGTGCACGTGCAGCACTCGGAGGAACACTCCTACTACGGCCTCGAGCGGCTCTGGAAGGACGGCGCTCGCATCGAGCTCCCGGAGTCGGTCTACCGCCCCAGCTCCACGCGCGACGACCTCGAGACGGTGCCGGCGTTCAATGACGTCGAGGACGAGTCGGACGAGGACGTCGACGCGGGATGAGCGCCCGTCGCGTCGTGCTCTGGCGGCACGGCCGCACGGCCTGGAACCTCGAGATGAGGTTCCAGGGCAGCACGGATGTCGCTCTCGACGAGGTGGGTCTGGCTCAGGCCGAGCGCGCTGCGCGCGACCTCGCGACCCTCCGGCCCGACCGGATCGTGTCCAGCGACCTCGATCGGGCGCGTACGACCGCGCAGGCGCTCGCCGACATCGTCGGGCTCGAGGTCGACACCGACCCCGCGCTGCAGGAGACCTATGCCGGTCGCTGGCAGGGGCTCGTGCGCGCCGAGATCATCGCGCTCGATCCCGAGCTCTACGCCCGCTGGTCCGAGGGTGCGGACGTGCGTCCCGGGGGAGGCGAGTCGCGCACCGAGGTCGCGCACCGCGTCTCCACGGCCGTACGCCGCTATGCCGCCGAGCTGCCGACCGGAGGGACCCTCGTGGTCGCGACCCACGGTGGCGCTGCGCGCTCCGGCATCGGGTCGCTGCTCGGGCTGCCGCTCGAGCACTGGGCGGCGCTCGGCGGTCTGGTCAACTGCGCCTGGTCGGTGCTCGAGGAGCTGCCGGACGGACGTTGGCGCCTCGTCGAGCACAACGCCCGGTCGCTGCCGGAAGACGTCGTCGGCGACGAGGCCTGACCGCCCCGCTCAGACCTTCGCCTTCGCAGCGCGTCTCGGGGCCACTGTCTGCGTGAGGACCCAGTGGTTCTTGCCGAGGGCTCGGGTGCGCCACGAAGCCGTGGCGTTCGAACATCGCGACGGTGCCGTTGTGCACGAACGACCCCGAGACCTTGCGACCCGCGGCATCCTCCGGATAGCTCTCGACGGTGCCGCCGCCGAGCCCGGCGATCTCCGCGAGCGCACCGGCGAGGGCCGCGGTCGAGACACCCCGGCCACGACGGGTCTTGTCGACGAAGAAGCAGGTGATCCGCCAGTCGGGCAGCGTGGTCATCCCCGCGCGGTAGGCGCGGCCGTGCTTGATGCGCGGCAGCTCGTCGGTCGGTCCGAACTGGCACCAGCCCACGCACAGGTCGCCGTCGTAGACGAGGGCCGCGTGAGCACGACCTTCGCTGACCCGGCACTGCTTCTCGGCCCGATTCTGCGCAGGAGGCTTGTCCTTGCCGACACATTGCTCTCTACAGCGAGCGAATCACGACGGTGACCGGACCTGTGGGACCCGCGACGTTGACCGTGGGCGCGTGCCGGCCAGGCATGGCAGGCGAGCCGACCGTCGACGGTGGCGTCACGGCGGTCATCGGCGATGCAGTGCCGCCGAGATGCAACCACGCCCGAGCAATATCCAGCAATGACCCTCGTTAGAGGAGCGCCTGGTCCTACCGTTGATGGCGCACCGGCCGGGGCCTCCATCCCCGGCCCGGATCGGCATCTCGCGTTCCCACATGGATTTGGGGGTCTCCACGTGCCCGCAGCCAGGCCGGTCGGGTTCTTGCGGCTCGTCCTCGGTTCGTTGTCGCTCCTGCTGGTCACCTCATGCTCCGCACCCGCTGCCCCGACGAGCGGCGGCGGCGTGACGTCTGAGGTTCCCCGTGAAAAGTAGACATCCATTGATCGTGGGCGCGTGGTGCGTCCGCTGGAAGGATGTCGACTATGTCGAACCGCAGAAAGTTCACGGCGGAGTTCAAGGTTCAGGCCGCGCATCGGGTGATCGATTCGGGT
>JANXWJ010000232.1 GCA_025351185.1 Candidatus Nanopelagicales bacterium | reverse complement strand
ACCGTGCGCCACCATCCCGCGCCGTCCTGCACTGCGATCACCGAGGTGACGGTGACGACGCGTCGACGTCGACTCCGTGGTCAGCATCGACTGACGGATCCGGGTCGCTCATGCTGCCGCCCTCATCCCATGTGGGGGTAGGTGTGGTCCTTCGCCGGCACGAACGTCTCCTTGATGGCGCGGGTCGACGTCCACCGCAGCAGGTTCTGCGGAGCACCTGCCTTGTCGTTGGTGCCCGACGCACGCGCCCCGCCGAAGGGCTGCTGCCCGACGACGGCGCCGGTGCTCTTGTCGTTGATGTAGAAGTTGCCGGCCGCGAAGCGCAGTGCGTGCATCGCGCGTGCGACCACCTCGCGGTCCTGCGCGATGATCGATCCGGTCAAGGCGTACGACGCCACCGACTCCATCTGGGCGAGCACCTCGTCGAAGCGGTCGTCGTCATAGACGTGGATCGCGAGGAACGGCCCGAAGTACTCGTCGGTGAAGTACTCAGCCGTGGGGTCGGTGCACTCGATAACCGTGGGGCGGATGAAGAATCCCTCGGTGTCGTCGTAGGTTCCGCCCGCGACGAATGTCACCGTGGGGTCGGCCTTCGCCCGGTCGATCGCACCGGTCACGCGGGCGAAAGCACGCTCGTCGATGACGGCACCCATGAAGTTCGAGAAGTCGCTGACCGGTCCCATCGCGAGACCGTCGACCGTCGCTGCCAGATCGTCGCGCAGGGTCGCCCAGAGCGAGCGCGACACATAGGCGCGCGACGACGCCGAGCACTTCTGGCCCTGGTACTCGAAGGATCCTCGGACCAGTGCGGTACGCAGCACGTCGATGTCGGCGCTCGGGTGCGCCATGACGAAGTCCTTGCCGCCGGTCTCGCCGACGATGCGGGGATAGGAGCGATAGGACGCGATGTTCTCACCGACAGTGCGCCAGAGCTGCTGGAAGACACGCGTCGACCCGGTGAAGTGCAGGCCAGCGAAGTCGGGGTCCGACAGCACGACGTCGCTCGTCTCGACGCCGTGCCCAGTCACCATGTTGATGACGCCGTTGGGCAGGCCGGCCTCCTCGAGCAGTCGCATGAGGTAGTGCGCCGCGAGCTGCTGGCCGTGCGCCGGCTTCCAGAGCACGACGTTGCCCATGAGTGCGGGAGCCGTCGGGAGGTTGCCCGCGATCGCGGTGAAGTTGAACGGCGTGATGGCATAGACGACGCCCTCGAGCGGCCGGTGGTCGAGGCGGTTCCACACGCCGGGCGAGGAGATCGGCTGCTCGGCGATGACCTGCCGGCCGAAGCCGACGTTGAAGCGCCAGAAGTCGATGAGCTCGCACGCGGCGTCGATCTCCGCCTGGTAGCAGGTCTTGCTCTGACCGAGCATCGTCGCGGCGTTGAGGGTGTCGCGCCACGGTCCGGCGAGCAGGTCGGCCGCCTTGAGGAAGATGGCGGCACGGTCGTCATAGGACAGGTCGCGCCATGCGGATGCCGCCGCCTTCGCTGCGGACATGGCCGCAGTCGCATCCTGGTGCGTTGCTCCGTGCAGAGTGCCCAGCACGTGGTGGCGGGCGTGCGGCTGCACGACGTCGATCGCCTCGCCGCCACCGTTTCGCTGCACTCCACCGATGGTGCAGGTGAGGTCGATGCGCTGCCCCGAGAGCTCGACCAGGGTCTTCTGCAGTCTCTCGCGCTCGGCAGTGCCGGGCGCATAGCTGCGGATCGGCTCGTTGACGGCGACGGGTGTGCGGGTCACGGCGTCCATGGTCGGCTCCTTGCGTGCGTGGGGCGGATGGCGGCGCTGCCACCGCTGCCCATCTTGCCTCGTCCGGTGACGCGAGGCGTCACGTCGTCACCGCGCGAGCGTGCTGGGCCGCTGGACACCCGCCGTCGCAGGGTGCGGCATCGCAGCCGGGTGGGGTCAGCGGAGCAGGTCGGGGATCTCCTGCGTGGCGAACCACATGAGCTCGTGCTCGGTGAGAGACACCGCACCGAGCGCCTGGCCGTCACCCGCGATGGCATCGGGCAGTCGCTCGAGCGCCACCAGGATCTCGCCCTCAGCGTCGGCGTCGTCGATGTGCACCGCGGTGCACCGGGAGATGCCGATCTCGACGCTCACGGTCACCGACGTCTCGTCGCCGCCTGTCGTGACGAGCGACTCCTCGACCTCGGCGACGACCACGATCCGACGCGGCACGCCGGTGGTCTCGGCGATGAGGAGCAACGAGTCGTACGCCGCAGCCATGAGCACGGCGTACTCCATCTCCTCGTCGTCCGCGTCAGCCCAGCCACGACGCAGCGTTGGCGTCACGGCGTGCGCGGCGACAGGGGCCGGCGAGATGCGACCGGTCGCGTGGAGAGCAGTGAGGCCGGCCACGGTGAGGGGAAGGTAGATGCGCACGCCCCCAGCATGCCGCAGTCGAGCACGGCTCTCGTACGCCGCGACCAGAGCGACGTGCGCGAGACGGGTGTGGGCGCTCAGTGCTCGTGGCGGGGCGCCGGCTCCCGGCGCGGTCGTCCGGCGACGAGCCCGCGCGAGGCCGACGACGACACCTGCTTCGGGCGTACGGCGCTCGGCGGCACCCCGGTCTCATCACCTACGGCCGCGGCACGCTCGACAGGCAGGGGCTCCACCGGCACGGGCTCAACCAGCGCCACCTCGACCGGGACGGGCTCCTCCAGCGCGGGCTCCGCCAGTGCCGCCTCGACCGGGACGGGCTCGGCGGCTGGCTCGGTCGGGCGACCGGCCGGCGGGGTGACGACGGCGGGCTTGCGCTTGCGGGTGGTGCGCGGGAGCTGCGGAGTGTCGACCGCTGCGGCCGGACGCGGCCGACGCTTCTGCGTCGGCACCGTGTCGAGCAGCTCGGCGAGCGCCGTCCCGAGGCACTCGGCGAGCACGTCGACATCGGTCATCGCATCGCGGTCGGCGTTGAGACCGAAGTAGATCCCGCCGTCGTAGGACGTAAGACCGATCGACACCGCCTGACCCTTGGCGAGCGGGACGACGGGGTAGGCACCGAGCATGCGCGCGCCCCCGGCATAGAGCGGGAACTGCGGACCGGGCACGTTGGTGACCACGAGGTTGAACATCCGCCGTGACCAGTCGTTGGCGGTGCGCGCCGCCGCAGCGTGCAGGGTCGGCGGGGCGAACCCCGCAATCCCCACCAGCGCTTGGGCTCCCACCATCTGGCCGGTCGACTTCAGCTGCTCCATCTCATACGAGACACGGTGCAGACGGACCACCGGCTGCGGCTCGCCCACCGGAAGGTCGACGAGGAACGCTGCGATGTAGTTGCCCGACGCCTCGTCCCCCGCTCGGACGCTGACCGGCACGAGCGCGCGCACCGAGCTGCGCGACGACACCGACTCGCCGCGCGTCATCATCCACTCGCGCAGGGCGCCGGACACGATCGCGAGCACCACGTCGTTGATGGTGCCGCCGTGGGCTCGCCGGATCGTCTTGAAGTCGTCGAGGCGCATCGAGGTCATGCCGAAGCGCCGCGCCTCGCCGATGGGCGCGTTGAGCGGGTTGGACGACGGCGGCCGCGCGATGGTCATCACCGTGGAGGCGAGCCCGGCCGCACGTCTCCCCGCGCGCTCCAACGTCTCGCGCACGTCGAGCGCACCGGAACGGACCGCGTCGACCGCGGCACCCGGGCTGCGCAGCACCTCGCTGATCGCCGCAGCCACGAGGTCGACATCGCTCGGCTCGCGCTGGGGCACCCAGTGGTCTGCGGCAGCGCGCTGCGGCTCAGGGGTGACATCGAGGATGACCTGCCCGATGTCGATCGCACCGGCGCCGTCGACCATCGCGTGATGGGTCTTCGTGAGGATCGCGAATCGACCGCCGGAGAGGCCCTCGACGAGGTACATCTCCCAGAGCGGGCGGTTGCGGTCGAGAGGGCGCGCCATGATCCGACCGACGAGGTCGCGCAGCTGCGCGTCACTGCCCGGCCGCGGGAGGGCCGACCGGCGGACGTGATAGCCGACGTCGAACTCCTCGTCGTCGACCCACACCGGGTTGGCGATGCGACCCGGCACCTGTCGGACCTTCTGGCGATAACGCGGCACGAGGGCGATGCGCTCCTCGATGAGGGTGACCAGCTTCTCGAGGTCGAAGCCACCCTCGGGCGCCTGGAACATGGCGACACCGCCGACGTGCATCGGCGTGGTCGGTTCCTCGAGGTAGAGGAACGAGACGTCGAGCGGGCTCAGCCGGTCGACCATCGCACCTCCCGGAGGATTCGTCGCCGGGAGCACCACCGACGTACTCCCGTCATCGTGTCACGCCTGTCGACCCGCCGCCGGGCGTCCACCCCAGGTCCTCGAGCTACTGCCCGAATCCCCAGTTGTGGGCCGGCAAACCGGGGATTGGGGCAGTAACTCACGGCCCGTCGGGCCGGGGCAGGTCGTCAGGTCAGGTCGAGGGCGAAGAGGGTTTCGAGCTCGAGGAGGGTCTGGTCGTAGGAGACGTGGTGCACCCCGACCATGCCGACTGCAACGGCGGCCTTGATGTTGTACGAGATGTCGTCGACGAGGACGCACTCCTGGGGCTGAAGCCCGAGCAGCTCTGCGGTGTAGGTGAAGATGCGTGGCTCCGGCTTGCGCATGCCCACCTCGCCGGAGATCACCACGACGTCGAACATCTCCTCCCAGCCGTCGCGCGGATAGCTGTTGCCCCACGAGTTCGAGAGCAGCCCGGTGCGGACCCCGGCCGCGCGAGCCCGACGGACGAGGGCCGACATGTCAGGTGCGTGCTGGAAGTGGGAGAACATCCGGGCGACCAGGCCCTCGGGGGCATAGTGCCTGCCAGTACGCCGCGACAGCTCCGCCGCGAGCCCCGAGTCGAACTCGGGGACCTCGATCTCGCCTCGCTCGAGCGCATGGATCGGGTTGAGCAGGGCCTCCTCCCCGACCGGGCCCCCGAGCCAGTCACGCATGATCGCGGACCAGATCTCCATGTCGAAACCGTCGGCGTCGGCCCACGACGTCACCGCTGCGCGGATCGGCCCGGTGAGCACCCCGCCCCAGTCGACGAGCAGTCCCGTGAGCTGCGGCCCCGAGCCGACGTCGACGGTCGAGTCAGGCACCGCACACCTCGCGAGCGCGGGCCAGGAGCGCGGGCACCCCGTCGTCGAGGCGGGCGAAGAACGGGTCCTCTGCCATGCCCGCGAGCCACCGGTGATAGCTCGCCTCGAGCAGGATCGCGAGCTTCCATACGGCCAGGGCGACGAACCACCTCGTGTCACCGGCGACGCGGCCGGTCGCCTGCTCCCAGAGCGCCACGACCTCGGCGCGCGTGGGAAAACCGTCTGCCTGCGTCACGAGCTCGGCGAGGGGCACATCCTCCCCGGGCTCCGGCCAGAACGACAGCAGATAGCCGAGGTCGGCGCGCGGATCGCCGACCGTCGCCATCTCCCAGTCGACGACCGCGGTGATCCGGGCACGCGCGCTGCCGTCGGGGTCGGGGTACGCCTCGACGATCACGTTGTCGAGCTTGTAGTCGCCGTGGACGACGGCCGGCTCGGACTCGACCGGCAGGTGCGCGCGCAGCCAGTCGCGTACGGCGTCGTAGTCGGGCAGCTCGCGCGCCTGACCGTCGGCGGCCGCCACGGCGGCCTGGATGCCCTCCCGCTGGCCGGTCCACCGACGCAGCTGGCGCTCGAGATAGCCCGACGGCTTACCGATCCCTGCCTCGACGAACGGACGCCATTCGACGCGGTGGATCGCACCGAGCACGGTGGCCAGCTCGGCACCGAGCTCCGCACGAGCGGCTCGCCCGGCCGCCCCGGACAGTGCCAGCGGCAGCTCGTCGCGCACGACGAGACCGGGCGAGCGGTCCATGACGTAGAACGGCGCACCCAGCACCGAGCTGTCGTCGCACACACCACGCACGACCGGTACGCGTTCGAAGCCACCGGCCAGGAGCAGCGACATCACCCGGGCCTCGCGCGCGACATCGTGCGCGGTCGGCAGCAGCGGACCACGCGGCGGCCGACGCAGCACGAGCTCGGCGGAGCCACGTCGTACGGCGAAGGTGAGGTTGCTGTGACCCTCGCCCTGCGGCTCGACGACGACGTCGCCCTCGCCCGGGAGCAGCTGGCGGGCAGCCAGCCACGTCTCGAGGGCGACGACGTCGAGGAGATCACTCACGCGCGTGACACTACGACCTCCGTCGCCCCGCCGGACGTGGTGGGATCGGGGCATGGATCTCACCCCGTCGTCGAAGGCACAGCAGCTGCGCGACCAGCTCGAGTCGTTCATGGACTCGCACATCTATCCGGCCGAGCCGGTCTATGCCGAGCAGCGGCAGCGACTCACCGCGGAGGGCCGCGAGCACGACCTACCGCCGGTGGTCGAGGACCTCAAGCACATCGCCCGGTCGCGCGGGCTCTGGAACCTGTTCCTGCCCACGGAGTCCGGCCTCTCGGTGCTCGACTATGCCGGCCTGGCCGAGGTGACCGGTCGCTCGCCGGAGCTCGCGCCGGAGGCACTCAACTGCGCAGCACCGGACACCGGCAACATGGAGGTGCTGCACATGTTCGGCACCCTGGAGCAGCAGGAGCGCTGGCTGCGCCCGCTGCTCGACGGTGAGATCCGTTCTGGCTTCTCGATGACCGAGCCTGACGTCGCGAGCAGCGACGCTACCAACATCGCGACGTCGATCGTGCGCGACGGCGACGACTACGTCATCAACGGGCGCAAGTGGTGGACCACCGGCGCCCTCGACCCGCGCTGCCAGATCCTCGTCGTCATGGGCCGCACGGACCCGGACGCCGACGCCTACAACCAGCAGTCGATGATCCTCGTCCCCGTCGACACACCCGGAGTCACGGTCGTGCGCGACCTGACGGTGTTCGGCTATCACGACCAGCACGGCCACGGCGAGATCCTCTTCGATCAGGTACGCGTGCCGGTCACCAACATCCTCTCGAAGGAGGGTGACGGCTTCCTCATCGCCCAGGCGCGACTCGGACCGGGACGTGTGCACCACTGCATGCGGGCGATCGGCATGGCCGAGCGCGCTCTCGACACTTTGATCCGCCGAGCAGGAGACCGCACCACATTCGGCAAACCCCTTGCCGCCCAGGGCGTCTGGCAGGAGCGCATCGCCGAGTCACGGATGGCGATCGACCAGGCCCGGCTGCTCGTCCTGCAGGCTGCCTGGCTCATCGACACGCGCGGACCGGCCGACGCAGAGACACGTCGCCAGGTCTCGGCGATCAAGGTGATCGCACCGCGCGTCGCCTGCGACGTGATCGACCGGGCGATCCAGGTACACGGCGCGATGGGCGTCAGCGGCGACACGCCGCTCGCGCAGATGTACGCCTTCGCCCGAACCCTGCGCATCGTCGACGGACCCGACGAGGTGCACGTGCGATCGGTGGCGAGGTCGGTGCTCAAGCCCTATCGCGTGCGCTGACAACCGACGGCCGCGAGCTGCGGCGCACCCTGCAGGCCAAGGTCGCGCATGATCTCCCGCGTGACACCGCGCAGCACCGTCCGGGCCGGCGACGACGGTGACACGTCAGCGAGCGTGCGGCCGGCCCGGAGCGCGGCGTCGTAGGCCGAGCGGTCGTCGGGCACGCACCACACGGCATCGACGCCGGCGTGCACGTGCAGGGCCTCCGCGACGGCGGCGGATCCACGCCGACCCACCAGCGACTCGCGCAGCCGGGTCACGAGCACCCGACGCTCGATGCCGGGGGCCACATCGGCGAGATCCTGGAGACCGCTGACGAGGCGGACGAGGCCCACCGGGTCGGCGAGGCCCACGGCCACGACGACGTCGGCTCCTTCCAGGACGGCGAACGTCGCGCCGTTGCGTCGTGGCGCCTCGGTGTCGAAGACGAGCTCCTCGTCGGCCTCGAGCGAGAAACCGCAGTCCACGACGACCATATCGACGAGCGTACGCGCGACGCGCAGCACCTCCGACATGGCGGCTCCGCGTACCTCGTTCCACCGGCCCGAGCGCGGAATCCCGGGCAGCACACGGAATCCCGGACGCACCTGGCGAGACAGGGCGGCGAGAGCGGCGACGTCGAGGCCACCCCCGAGTGCGCGACGACAGGCCGATGCCAGGCCAGCACCGTCGTCGACGACGCCGAGCAGGACCGTGACCGACGGCGCCCACGTGTCAGCATCGACGAGTAGCACCGAGACTCCGCTGCGAGCCGCTTCGTCAGCGATCGCGATCGCCACCGATGTGCGACCGGGTGCTCCGGCCGGACCCCACACACCGACGACCCGACCCTCCCCGGCCTCCTCGAGGCTCGGGTCGTCCGGGTCAGAATCCGGCGCTCCAGCGCGTGCCACAGCCGACGAGATCGCCAGCACCGCCGTGCCGAGATCGTTGGCCTCGACCATGACGACAGCATCGGCACCCCACCGGCGCAGGCGCTGCGCCGCGTCGTCGTCGCCGGACGTCACGACCCCGATCACCGCGAGACCGAAGGCGCGAACCCGCTTCACGACATCGGCATCGAGGCGCGGCGCGTCGGCACCGACCACGGCGACGCGGCCGCGGCCGGCCTCGGCGGCGGCAAGCAGATCGGCGGTGTCGAGACAGCGCCGCTCGATGACCAGACGGCTCGAGGGGTGCGCGAGGCCAGCGACCAGCGGCCCCTCCCATGGTGTCGGGCCGAGGAGGACGAGGAGCGGTCCCGACGCGGACATGTCAGCCTCCGGTGCCGACGCGGACGAGGTCGACGTCGCCACCACGCGCGGCAGCGACCGCTCGGTCGGCGTCCTTCGACGCGACATCGAGCACCACGCCGATCTGGGTGCTCGCTCCTGCCGGATCGGTGGCGCCGGGATCGGAGACAAGGGCGCCGGCCAGCACGAGGGCCGGCAGCACGGTGACGGTGCTCCCACCCTGGCTCACCGACGCACCGTCCTTGGGTGAGACGTAGACATCGACCCTCTCGCCGCGCGCAAGACCTGGTGGTGCGTGCAGAGCATCGACGGGCACGGTGACGAGGCGGCGCAGCTGGTCGTGCGCGGCCGCGAGCGCAGCGAGCGGCAGCAGCTCCCCCGCACCGACGTCGCGGGCCAGCACCGACCCGGTGACATCGGTCGACTCCGGGGCGTACGCCGCCAGCGCATCGGCACCGACGAGCACGGCGACGACATCGGCCGCTCGGAGCGTCGTCCCTGCCGACAGCGCAGATCTCAATGACCACAGGGGAACCCGGTCTCCCGCCGCGCCGATGAGCTTGCTTCCAGCGATCACTGCGATCACCACGAGGGCGACCCCCAGTGCCAGTCGGACGTCATGGCGGTCGGTCCGGAACCGTCGAGCAGGGGGACTCGTAGGAACGCTCATGTGTCCAGGTTGCGACGCCTGAGCGTCCACAGGCGCGCCAGGGTCACCCACTCAGTCGTCAGCCGATGACAGGATGACGGGGTGGCCCCTCGGTTCCTCACCCTCGCCGATGTCGCCGAGACGCTCAACATCTCGGCGTCCCAGGCGTACGCCCTGGTGCGCAACGGCGAACTCGATGCCATCAAGGTGGGCGGCCGCGGTCAGTGGCGGGTGGAGGCATCACGCCTGGAGGACTACATCTCACGGATGTACTCCGAGACTGCGGTCTTCGTCCGGGACAACCCCCTCTCCAAGGACGCCGTGACGTCCGAGGACGCCGACGCCTGAACCATCAGGTGCTTCCGGCTGACGTGGTGACACGCACCTCCCTGGCGGCTGTCACGACAGTCTCGGCGGCACCGTGGCACCCCCCTCAGCGGCTGATCACCGCCAGCGCGGTGTAGGGCAGCGAGACGGTCGCGCCCCCACCTGTCGAGACTTCGAGATGGTCGGCGAACGCCGCTGACGCGAGACCCGTCACGACGGTGCCGTCGACGATGAGCGTCGAGATCTCAGACCGGTCGCGGCACCAGCCGCGCAGCACCGCGCGAGCAGATCGCTCAGGGATCCGGCTGATGTGAGCCGTCATGCTGCGCCCGAGCCCACGCACGGAGAGCACGGCGGAGAGCAGCACCAGGTGCTCGGCGATGATGACGTGCTGGCCCGGGGGGACGTGCTGCAGGATCACCCAGTCGCTTCCGACCTCGCCGACCCGACCGGAATGGGAGCTGCCGGCACTGGTCGTGACATCGACAGATCCGTGGCACCCGCGGAGACGGTCGCGCAGGGTGATCGTGCTGCGCTCGATCCGGGTGCGCTCGGCGATCTCGGCGTCGCGCTCGAGATCCGCGTCAGCGGCGGCCAGCGCTCGGAGGTCTGCCTCGAGGGCCGAGACGAGGTCGTGCTGCGGCTCGCTCATGCCACCACCACCTCCCGACGACCCATGGTGATCCTCCACAGCCACTCGATGCCCCTTGACAGATGACCGCTAACTAGTTTGTCATAAGCAAACACAAGCAAACGATGCCAACGGAGCGAAGATGTCACCCGACTGGAGCGCGGCAACCGGGCAGCTGCCCGGTGATGCCCTGCTGCGGGCTGCCCTCGTCGTGGCAGCGCTCCTCCTAGTCGGGCCGCTGCTGCGACTGCTCCTCGCCGGGGCGTCGGCGATCCCGGGCCGCGTCGGTCGGCTCGCTGCGGCGGCGGGTGCCGCAGTGCGCCCCGGGCTGCTGCGCCGCCTGATCGCCGTGGTGCTCGGGCTCGGCGTTCCTGCGGTCTCCGCGTTGACTGCGGCCCCCGCCGCATCGGCGCTGGCGGCCGACCGCCTCGGACCGGTCCGGCCCGCCCCCCGACCTCCGTCCACGACCCGTGATCAGCGCGTGCGCACGGTCACGGTCGTCGTCGCCCCCGGCGACACGCTCTGGGACATCGCGCGTCGCCACCTTCCCGCAGGCGCGAGCGCGACCGACGTCGCGCACGCCTGGCCCCGCTGGTACGCCGCCAACCGCGGGGCGATCGGCTCCGATCCCTCGATGCTGCGACCCGGCACCCGCCTGCGCAGTCCCGACCACCGCTCGGCAGGGACGCCGAGAGGGATGCACCAACGCCCTCGGACCGCGACCGGCAGCCGTGCTGCTGCCGCGTCGGTGGCCCAGTCCCTCGATCCCGACCGACGGTGACCCCATGTCCCAGCCCGACAGCGCCGCCACACCGGCTGCGCGGCCCCCGCACGCCCGCTCCGCTGCTCCCGCCGTCGCGCCAGCAGACCTGAGGGCCGTCCCAGCGCCGGCACCCACAGCCGCCCAGACCGGCGCTCGTCCGGTGCCGCTGCTGCGCCTGCCGCGCGGTGTGACCCGTTCCCTCGGTGCTCGGCCCCGGTCGACCCAGGGCATGCTCGCCCTCGAGTGGACCCTGCCCGGCGACGTCGATGCCGTGCCGATCGCGGTGCCCGGCCTGCGGATCGTGCGCCGTGACCTCGCGAGTGATGACACCGACCCGATCGTCGCGACCATCGCCACCTCACGGTCCTCGCTGCCCGAGCCCGGGCCGTGGACCGCACAGCTCGTGCAGGCGGTGCTCGAGGTCCTCGCCCACGAGCGCCCACGTCATCAGCTCGCCCGCTGGCTCGCGCCCGACGTCTACGTCGATCTGGGCCGCCACCTCGCGGCGTCACCGCCCCGTCGCGGGGCGACGCCTGCCGCTCGGGTGCGGCGTACGGTCAGCAGCACCCATGTGTTCGAGCCTGCCGACGGCGTCGTCGAGGCAACTGCCATCGTCGTGGGTGGCCCCCGGGCCCGGGCCGTCGCGATGCGGCTCGAGGGCTGGGACGGTCGCTGGCGCTGCACCCGGTTCGCGATCCTCTGACCGGGTCGCCGTCAGCACCTGCGCCGACCGCCCTGCTCAACCTCGCCGACGACGGCGGCCTGGTGGTGGGTGGACTCCACGTCGGTTCAGCGACCAACCACGCAGTGAGCCGTGATCGACAGACGCGGCCCATGTTGCTGACCGACAACGACGGGCTGGTCAGGTGGCTCTTGGCTGTGGCTTGAAGCGGCGAACCTCCTGGGGCCAGCCGCACGCCTCCGCGACCTTGCCCGCCCACATCGTCGCTGCCTCGTCGTCGGCCACGTCGACCGCGGTCAGCCCACCGAGCCACTCCTGGGTCTCGCTGAACGGCGCGTCGGTGATCACCAGCGCACCGCTGGTCGGATCAGCACTGAAGGCCGTCTCGACGTCCTCCTCCAGCCCGCCGCCGAACACGTAGACGCCCGCAGCCTTCATCTCGCCCAGGACCGCCATGGCGAGCGGCCCGCGCCCGCGGAACCACTCCTCGGGGTGGTCGCCGACCCACTGCTGGTTGAAGTAGATGAGGTAGTTGGCCATGACTGCTCCTCCTGCCCGCAGCGGACCCGTGTCCGCAGTTACCCCTGGACGAACGGCGATACGCAGAATCGACGTTGCGTCGCTTCGTGACGCACACCATTCTGCCGTCGACCGCGGACGTCATGCGGCGCAATCTGGCGCGCCACCTACCTCATCGACCGAGCCGCGCGTGGCCGGTGACCCGGAACCGGAAGGGAAGCGATGCCCGACCAGCAACACCGCTGCGCACACCAGGATGCGAGATCCCAACACGCAGATAGGCAAGGCCGTTCGGTCCGGAGGAGCTCGAACGCCGCCTGCCCTCAGAAGGGTGGTGGGTCATCGATCCAGGGGTCACGGGGTGTGGGTGGTTCGGGTGGGTTGAGGTAGGGGCGAGGTTCGATGTGTCCGGCTTGGCCGTGGCGGGTGCGCCAGGTCGCTGAGCCGTTCTCGTCGTGGTGGAGGATCTCGATGTCGCCGCGGGTTTTCCAGATGTGGTCGCGTTTGCAGTACCTGTCGGTGTTGGTGGTGCTCGATGACCCTTGTGGGAACGCGATGATGTGCTCTAGCTCGCAGCGGTCGGCTGGTTGTCCGCAGCCGGGTGCTTGGCAGTGGGCGTCGCGAGCGGCGACGTGTCGTCGGAGGTCCTCGGGGAGGTAGATCCGGTCGCCGTGGTCGATGAGGTGACCGTCGGCGGGGTCGGTCACGATCCGTCGCAACGACCCGGTGGACTGGGAGATCTCGCGGGCGATCTCCGCGGGGATCGGGTGTCCGGCGACCATCCCGGGGTTGTCATCAAGACCGAGCCAGGTCGTGAAGTCCATGACGACCTGGGTCTCACCCCGGCGAGACGACCGCCGCCGCCGCTTCGGAGCTTTCCCCTGCACCACCATCGGTGCCGTCGTTGCCGTCGTTGCCGTCGTTGCCGCCGTCGAGGTCATCGAGTTCGTCGCGGTCGTCGCGGTCGTCGCGGTCGCACTGTCATCGGTGCCCGCGGGTGCGTCGTGGTCGAGCACCGTGGAGGCCACCACGAGGCGGGCGGGCTCGATGGGCACCACCACATCAGCGCCGTCCTCAGCGCGGAGCACCATCGCGAGGTGCGCGGCGGCACGGGCCGGACCGATCTCGTGGGGCACCGCGCCCGCGCACGGCTGACACGACCCTCGATGATTGAGGAAACGGTCCGCTGCGGTGTCGAGGATTTCCATGATCGCGCGGGCATCCTCGACCCGGTGCGTCGCGGTGACCTGAGCAAGCCCGGCGGGCAACGACCGGAACGACACCCCGACATCGTGGCTGCGAGCGACCCGCGCCCGCTGCGCCTCAACCTTCGGGTCGATCGTCGCCAGCTCCCTGCTCAGCGCCCCACCCACCCGGGTCGAGGCCATCCGGGGCAACCGCGGCGCGACCCGCTCGAGGGCGGCCTGCGCCACCTGATCGTCGATGCCCTGGGTGCGGTTCAGGACCGGCCACACATGACGGTCGCTGATCTCCCCACGCGAGAGCAGGTCACGCACCACCCGGCACGGACCCTGCAGACGACCAGCCGAGTCGATATCCGCCCCGCCGCATCATCAGAGCAACCACGCGCGATCCGGACCTCGAGACGCAGGTGCCGCTCCCGGTCACCATCCACAGCGAAAGAACCGGCCTAGTCAGCCAACGCGATGTGCACCTGAGCCTGCGCCCACGCCACCACACGATCCGCGAGCCGCACCCGAAGCAGCAGACCCTCCTCGTCCAACGGACCCACCGGGACCGAGGCCAGCACCGCGGCGGTGTGCTCCGTGACCGGTGCAGCCAGGGCGGCGACGAGCCGCGCGGACCACACCATCGACAGCCGAGTCAGGGTGTGAGGACTATCGGCGGCCGAGAGACTGACGCGGGACTCGCGCAAGGACAGGTGCTCCCGCCACATCATCTCGGCCATGAATAGATAGTACAC
>JANXWJ010000197.1 GCA_025351185.1 Candidatus Nanopelagicales bacterium | reverse complement strand
CGAGGATGAACGTCGCCGTCGCGTCACGAGGGTTGGCGAACGCCTACGCGTGCGCACGGGCCACCTCCTGGCTCAGCCGACCGATGTAGAGCGCAGCCTCGAACAGGTGCGAGACCGTAGCGAGGCTGGACTCCGCGCCCTTGTCGAGGTCACGGCGGATCCGGTCGAGGACCTCCTGCGTCGTGGCCAGGTCGCCGGCGGACTGCAGCACGAAGAGGCGGTCAGGCGCAGGGGTGAGCACGTGCATCTTGCGATAGGTGTTGACGTTGTCGACCCCGGCATTGGTCCGGGTGTCGGCGACGAACACCAGACCCTCGTCCAGGCGGATGGCGATGCGGTAGGTCACGAGGGTCCTCGTCGTCGTCGGATCGGCGGCGGAGCCCGCATCCTCCAGCATCCCCGGCGGCACAGGAACGGGCGTCTTGAGGATTCCGGTGTGGTGCTCCCGGGTGACCCTGGGTGCTCACCGAGCGTCGCAGGTGCGCACGGCCGGTGCCCTCCGGGTGTCGCTGGATCGGAGGATCCGTGCACTGTCAGCAGCCGCAGCGTGACGCAGCGCTAGCGAGGCCGTCGCCACCCAGAGCCGACCGGGTGACGCACCTGAGACTGGACTCCCGCCACACCTTCCCCACGGGCACCGACCGCCACTAGCCTTGATCATCAGCGGGGCAGCGCGTGTTGTCGCGGATTCGGTGGGGAAGCCGGAGTCCGCCACGTGGTGCCCGAAAGGCAAGTGAACGATGGCAAGCAACGAACGGCCTCTCTCGGAGGTCCGGTTCCTGACCGTGGCCGAGGTGGCCTCGCTCATGCGCGTGTCGAAGATGACCGTCTACCGCCTGGTGCACAACGGTGATCTGCCCGCGATCCGGGTCGGCCGCAGCTTCCGCGTCCCCGAGCAGGCGGTCCACGACTACCTGCGCGACTCCTTCGTCGCGACCGCCTGACCCCGCAGTACGTCGGCGCACCTGACCGCCGGACGCCCGCGGAGAGGCGACCCCGGAACTGCGGGTAGGGTGTCACTTCAGATTGCGGACGGAATCACTTCCGGACGCCACCTAGTCAGCGGCGCCTCCCTGGTGCCGCGTCCGGACGAGACACGTGAGGTCGCCCTATGGGCTCCGTCATCAAGAAGCGCCGCAAGCGCATGGCGAAGAAGAAGCACCGCAAGCTGCTCAAGAAGACGCGTGTTCAGCGTCGTAACAAGAAGTAGGCGACGCAGCGGCACGGTCGCTTCGGACAGCCGTCCAGAAGCATGCACCCTCCGGGGGGCACGAACGGGCGAGGACCTCCGGGTCCTCGCCCGTTCGCATGCCCGGTGAGGCAGGATGGGACCGACGCCAGAGCGCTGTCCCGACAGCGCCGACACCGGAGGAGGGGTGCCATGTCTCGCGTGGTCCTCGTCACGGGGGTGTCCCGGCACCTGGGCAGCCGGATGGCTGCGGTGCTCTCGAACGATCCCGGCATCGAGAAGGTCATCGGGGTCGACATCGTTCTCCCGCGCGAGGGAATCGGAGGCGCGGAGTTCGTCCGCGCCGACATCCGAAATCCGATCATCGCCAAGGTCATCGCCGCTGCCGGTGTCGACACGGTCGTGCACATGGGGGTGCTCTCGACGCCGGTTCAGGCCGGCGGCCGGGTGTCGATGAAGGAGATCAACGTCATCGGCACGATGCAGCTCCTCGCTGCCTGCCAGAAGTCACCGGGCATCTCGCGGCTCATCGTGAAGTCGACGTCGTCGATCTATGGCGCCGGCCCCAAGGACCCGGCGATGTTCACCGAGGACACCGAGCCGCGCAGCCAGCCGCGGTCCGGCTGGGCCAAGGACTCCGTCGAGGTCGAGTCCTACGTCCGCGGCTTCGCCCGTCGTCGGCCCGACGTCGCCGTCACGACCTTCCGCTTCGCCAACTTCCTCGGCCCCAAGGTCGACACCCCGATGGCCGCCTACTTCGGCCTGCCCGTCGTGCCGACCGTGCTCGGCCACGATGCCCGGCTGCAGTTCATCCATGAGGACGACGGCCTCGATGTGATCCGTCGCGCGGCGCTCGAGGACCACCCCGGCACGTTCAACGTCGCCGGCGACGGCGTCATCATGCTCAGCCAGGCCGTGCGGCTCGCCGGCAAGAGCGCGCTGCCGGTGCCCACGCCTATGGTCGGCGTGGTCGGTGGCTGGTTCCGTCGGGCCGGCCTGGCCGACTTCTCACCCGAGCAGATCAAGTTCCTCACCTACGGGCGCGGTCTCGACACGAGCCGACTGCGCGAGCGCATGGGCGTCGTGCCGACCTACACGACCCACGACGCCTTCGTCGAGTTCGTGCACGAGCGCGGCCTCGACTCGGCGCTCCCCAAGCACCGTGCCGAGGCGATCGAGCGCGGCATCGCGCACGCCCTGGGTTCATCGACCCTGTCCGAGGCGCGGTTGTCCGCGCGGTTGCGCAAGGAGGCTCCCGGCCGTGCCTGACGCCACAGTCATCCCCATCGGCGGCGAGGACGGCGCTCGCAAGGCGGCCTCGCGCGCGGCGAGGAGCGCCGGCGCGACCGGACCCCGTGCCAAGCGCGCGACGGCGCGGCCGGAGCCCGAGGTCGTGGCCTATGACGAGGTCGAGTCCGACGCCGCACACGATGTCGACGGTGCGCCGCAGCGACTCGACGCGACGCTGGCCGACTGGCTCGACTTCATGCGGCGGCGCATCACCGGCGACTACGTCGTCGACGACTTCGGCTTTGACGAGGAGCTCACCGACCGCGTCTTCATGGCACCGCTGCGGCCGCTGTACGAGAAGTGGTTCCGGGTAGAGACGCGCGGCATCGAGAACGTCCCGAGTCACGGCGGTGCGCTGGTGGTCGCCAACCACTCAGGCACCATCGCGCTGGACGCCGTGATGACCCAGGTCGCGCTGCACGATCACCACCCTGCGCACCGCAACCTGCGCATGCTCGGCGCCAACCTGGTCTTCCAGACGCCGTTCATGGGTGAGGTCGCTCGCAAGTCCGGTCACACGCTCGCATGCAACCCGGACGCGGAGCGACTGCTGTCGACCGGCGAGATCGTGGGCGTGTGGCCGGAGGGCTTCAAGGGCATCGGCAAGCCCTACACCGAGCGCTACAAGCTGCAGCGGTTCGGTCGCGGCGGCTTCGTCGCCACCGCGCTGCGCACCAAGACCCCCATCATCCCATGCGCGGTGGTCGGGGCCGAGGAGATCTACCCCATCATCGGCAACGCGAAGACCCTCGCTCGCCTGTTCAACCTGCCCTACTTCCCGATCACGCCGACCTTCCCCTGGCTCGGCCCGTTCGGCTTTGTCCCGCTGCCGAGCAAGTGGATCATCGAGTTCGGCGAGCCGATCATGACCGACCACTACCCCGAGGGCGCTGCCGACGACCCCATGCTCGTCTTCAACATCACCGACCAGGTGCGCGAGACGATCCAGCAGACCCTCTATCGCCTCCTCGTCCAGCGCCGCTCGGTCTTCCGCTGAAGCGTCGCGCAGGAGCAGGTCCCGATGACGGCACCGCGGATCTCGGTCTACATCGCGCACTCGCTCGACGGCTACATCGCCGACGCCCAGGGGCCGGTCGACTGGCTCTTCGCAGCCGCAGGTGCCGAGGACTACGGCTATGAGGCGTTCATGGCCGGCATCGACGGCCTCACGATGGGGCGCGGCACCTGGGACTTCATCGCTGCGGGTCTGGTCGACCACCTCACCCTCACGGTCATCCCGCTGCTCCTGGGCTCGGGCCGTCGCCTCTTTCACGGCGTACCCCGGTCGACCCCGCTGGAGCTCACCGACACCACCCCCACCCCAACGGCGTCGTCCAGCTCCGCTACCGCATACGCCGCCAGGGCAGACCGCTCAGCCCTTGTGGCGCGCCGCGCCGATGCCGAGCCCGACACCGATGCCCAGACCCGCGGCGGCCGCGAGGCCGGCGGGGACGTAGTAGCGGGCGTTCATCCGGGCGCGGCGGTAGTCGTGGATCTCCCACCCGACGGCACGTGCGTGCTTGCGCAGGGCATGGTCGGGGTTGACTGCCACGGCCCGCCCGACCGTCGAGAGCATCGGGACGTCGTTTGCCGAGTCCGAATATGCCGTGCAGCGCACCAGGTCCAGGCCCTCGCGCTCGGCAAGCGCCCGCACGGCCTCGGCCTTCGCCTTGCCGTGCAGCGGCGCGCCGACGAGGCGGCCCGTGTAGACGCCGTCCTCGACCTCGCTCACCGTGCCCAGAGCGCCAGTGAGACCGAGCCGTGCCGCGATGATCGAGGCGAGCTCGACCGGAGTGGCCGTCACGAGCCACACGCGCTGGCCACGGTCGAGATGCCCCTGAGCCAGCGCCAGCGTGCCCGGCCAGAGCTTGCGCATCATGAACTCGTCGAAGATCTCCTCGCCGAGCGACACAACGTCGTCGACCCGTTTGCCCCGGACGAACGCGAGAGCAGCCTCGGTCGCCGAGGCCATGTCCTCGAGGTCCTCGGAGCCGTTGATGACGAACTTCGCCTGCTTGACGGCGAAGTCGCCGACCTCTCGCAGCGTGAAGAACTTGCGGCTGGCAAGCCCTCGTGCGAGGTGGAAGATGCTCGCGCCGCGCATGACGGTGTTGTCGACGTCGAAGAAGGCGGCACCGGTCAGATCGGGCTCGACGAGGCGTGCGGGGGCGACGTCGGCCGCGGCCGCGGAGGCCTCGCCGGCGACCTGGGAGGCCCGGACGAGGTCCGACCGCGAGGACGCGCTCATGCTCTGAGCCTAGGGCGTGCGCGATGTGCCACGATCATTCCGTGACCCAGACGGCTCCGACCAACCTCGCCGACCTGCTCCGCACCACCGCGCAGGCCCGACCGACCGATGTCGCGTTCGTCGACCTCGCCTCCGGAGTGGACACCACCTGGGCCACCCTCGATGCCTCGGTCGACGCTATGGCCGCCGGGCTCCGCCGCCACGGGCTTGCGCAGGGTGACCGCGTGGCGCTCCTTCTGGGCAACCGCATCGAGTTCGTCGCAACCTATCTCGCCGTGCTGCGCGCCGGGATGGTCGCGCTCCCGCTCAACACCGGCTATACCGCCCACGAGGTGGCAGACCTGCTCCGCCGTTCCCAGGCCCGACTGCTCGTCGCCGATGAGGCGACGGAGGCGACCGCCACGTCGGCTGCCGCCGAGCTCGGCACCGAGGTGATCGTGGTGGGAGATCCGGCGTACGCCGCGCTCGAGCGCGCAGGTCACCGAGCCGACGCACCGAAGCTCGACGCAGGCGAGTTCGACCCGGAGTCGCTCGCCGTGCTGCTCTTCACCTCCGGCACCAGCGGGCCGAGCCGCGGGGCGATGCTCAGCCACCGTGCACTGCTCGCCAACATCGCCCAGCTGCTCAGCATCGACCCGCCGCCAGTGCTGCCCGATGACGTGGTCCTTGTCGTGCTGCCGTTGTTCCACGTCTATGCGCTCAACGCCGTGCTCGGGATCGCGGTGGCGACAGGCGCGCGGTCGGTGCTGCTGCCGAAGTTCTCGCCCATGACGGCGCTCGACGTCGTCGACGCCCAGGGCGTCACCAACATCCCCGCGGCGCCGCCCGTGTTCGTCGCCTGGGCGGCGATCCCTGACCTCGACCACCGGCTCGCCGGCGTGCGCACCTTCGTCTCCGGTGCGGCACCGCTGTCGCCGGCCGTGTTCAGCGCGTTCGCCGACCACGCAGGCCATCCGGTCTGGGAGGGCTACGGCCTCACCGAGGCGGCGCCGGTGGTCTCCTCGACGATGGTCGGTCGACGGCCCAAGCCCGGCTGCATCGGAGAGCCGCTCCCGGGCGTCGAGGTTCGCCTGGTCGATGAGGACGGTTCGACCTCGGACGACGAGGACCCGGGCGAGATCTGGGTACGAGGTGCCAACCTGTTCTCCGGCTACTGGCCCGACGGCTCGGGCGGTCCCGACGCCGACGGCTGGTATGCCACGGGGGACATCGCCTATCGCGACGACGACGGCGACCTTCACCTGGTCGACCGTCGTCGTGACCTGGTGCTCGTCTCCGGGTTCAACGTCTATCCGTTCGAGGTCGAGACGGTGATCACCGGCCACCCCGACGTCGCCGAGGTGGCTGTGGTGGGCATCCCGAACGAGCAGACCGGTGAGACCGTCAAGGCCTTCGTCGTACCCCTGCCCGGGACGACCGTCACTCGGGAACAGGTCGCAGCCCTGTGCGAGTCGCGACTTGCTCGCTTCAAGTGCCCCACGGTGATCGAGATCGTCGACTCGCTGCCGCACTCCTCGACCGGCAAGATCGCCCGAGCCAGGCTGCGCGAGGAACCCACGAGGCCGCGATGACCCAGCCAGCCACGACCGGAGCCAGCCGCAGCACGCCCGACGACCGCACGCCCGACGACCGCACGCCCGACGACAGCACGCCCGACGACAGCACGCCCGACGACAGCGTGCCCGACGACCGCACGCCCGACGAGAGCGTGCCCGACGAGAGCGTGCCCGAGCTGTGAGCGCCGGGACGGACGCTCGCGTCACCCTGATCGGCAAGCCCGACTGCCACCTGTGCGAGGACGCCCGAGCCGTGATCTCCGCCGTGTGCGCGGAGACCGGGGACGCCTACCTCGAGCTCTCGATCCTCGACGACCCCGACCTCGCCGACCAGTACTGGGAGCAGATCCCGGTGACGCTCGTCGACGGCGTCCAGCACGACTTCTGGCGCGTCGACCCCACCCGCCTCCGCGCCGCCCTCGCCCGCCGCACCCCCGTGCCCGAGTAACAGGTCCAACGGTCGCTGAATCGGGGTTCTCAGCGACCGTTCGACCTGTTACTCGGGGTCCTTCGGGGGCTGGGAGGGGATGGATCGTGCCGAGGTCGGCCGCGCGGGCTACGGTGGCGTAACCACACGTGAGGAGTGCCCGCATGACTGTTGTCGACGATCGACTCTCTGCTGACCTCGTGCTCGAGCTCGAGCCGGTCGCCGCTCGTGAGCTCGAGCGGCACACGGCCACGGCCAAGGAGTGGTTCCCGCACCAGTACGTCCCCTGGAGCCAGGGGACCGACTACGAGGGCGAGTACGACGGCCAGGGCTGGGCGGAGGAGCAGTCGCCCGTCGACGCCGTGGCGCGCACGGCACTGGTCGTCAACCTGCTCACCGAGGACAACCTCCCGAGCTACCACCGGGCGCTGTCCGACGTCGTGGGCCGCGACAGCGCCTGGGGCGAGTGGGTGCACCGGTGGACGGCCGAAGAGGGTCGCCACGGCACCGCGATGCGCGACTACCTCACCGTGACCCGCTCGGTCGACCCGATCGCGCTGGAGCGCGAGCGCATGGACCACATGGGCCGCGGCTTCTCCTCCAACGCCGAGCGCAACATCCTCACGACGATGTCGTACGTCTCGTTCCAGGAGCTCGCCACCCGCATCTCGCACCGCAACACCGGCAAGCACACGAGTGACCCCGGCTGCGACCGCCTCCTCGCGCGCATCGCGGCTGATGAGAACCTCCACATGCTCTTCTACCGCAACGTGATGGCGGCGGCGTTCGACATCAACCCGGACGCCTCGATGGAGGCGGTCCTTGAGATCGCGGAGAACTTCGCGATGCCGGGCAACGAGGTCGAGGGCTTCACCCGGCGCTCGTTCACCATCGCCATGGCCGGGATCTATGACCTGCGCATCCACCACGACGAGGTGCTCGCTCCGGTGCTGCGGGCCTGGAACGTCTGGGACCGCACTGACTTCGGTCCTGCAGGTGAGTCCGCGCGGGAGCGGCTCTCGACTTTCCTCGAGGGGCTCGACGCCACCGCCTCACGTTTCGAGGAGAAGCGCGCGGCCCGCGCCGAGCGCGCGGCCGCGAAGTAGCCACCACCGGCACCATCGGTTCGAGCGCGATCGACCCCTGGACTGTGGGACATGTCTCGTCCCTGACGCCGGGGGTCGATTTGCGTGACGCAGGTCACGTCACGCTTGTCCGCATAGTGGAACGGCAGTCGGTCGCGACTTTGTGCGTTCGTTCACAACTATCTACCCTGGCGAGGCCTGCCATCACTGAACCGGGGTGACTACCGTGCCACTGTCCCGCGCGTCCGACGCGTCGCGGCGTGGCATTCCCGAAGCCACCGTGGCCCGGCTCCCGATCTATCACCGGGTGCTCACGGGCCTGTCCGAGAGCGGAGTCGCGACCGTGTCGAGCGAGGAGCTCGCCGCGGCCAGCGGGGTCACGAGCGCCAAGCTGCGCAAGGACCTCTCGCACCTGGGGTCCTACGGCACGCGTGGCGTCGGCTATGACACCGACTACCTCATCTATCAGATCGCCCGCGAGCTCGGTCTGACGCAGGACTGGCGCGTGGTGATCGTCGGTATCGGCAACCTCGGGCACGCCCTCGCCAACTACGGCGGCTTCGCCGGCCGTGGCTTCCGGGTCGTGGGTCTGGTCGACGCCGACCCGAGCCGTATCGGGGAGAAGATCCCGGCCGGACGGGACGGCGAGACGGTCGAGGTCCGAGCTATCGCCGACCTCGAGGACGTCGTGCTCGATGGCGAGGCCAGCATCGGTGTCATCGCCACGCCGGCCGGCGCCGCGCAGGACGTATGCGACCGACTCGTGGCGGCGGGTGTGACGAGCATCCTCAACTTCGCTCCCGCGGTGCTGTCGACACCGGAAGGGGTCGACGTACGCAAGGTCGACCTCGCGACCGAGCTGCAGATCCTTGCCTTCCACGAGCAGCGCAAGCACCCGGAGATGCATCGCAGCGAGGGGGTCCGCTCATGACCCTCCTCGTCGTCGGCGTGAGCCACCGCACGGCTCCCGTGTCGCTGCTCGATCGGATCGCGCTCCTCGACCATGCCGCCGAGAAGCTCCAGGTCGACCTCCTCGGGTCTCAGCACGTCGCCGAGTCGCTCGTGCTCTCGACCTGCAACCGGGTCGAGATCTATGCCGAGGTCAGCAAGTTCCACGGCGGCGTCGTCGACGTGACCGAGACCCTCGCCAAGGCCGCCGGCGTCAGCCGTGAAGAGCTGACCCCGCACCTCTATGTCCGCTACGAGGACCGCGCCGTCCAGCACATGTTCGAGGTGACCTCTGGCCTCGACTCGATGGTCGTCGGCGAGCAGCAGATCCTCGGGCAGGTTCGCGGGGCGCTGCGCTCGGCCCAGGAGACCGCGACCGCCGGTCGCAGCATCAACGATCTCGCGCAGGCAGCGCTGCGCGTCGGCAAGCGCGTGCACCACGACACCGGGATCGACCGCGCCGGCGCCTCGGTCGTGAGCGTGGCGCTCCACCTCGCGGCCGAGCGCCTCGGGGGCACGCTGGTCGGACGCCGTGCACTCGTCGTCGGTGCCGGAGCCATGAGCTCGCTCGCGGCGATCTCGCTTGTGCGCGAGGGCGTCGCGGATGTCGTCATCGCCAACCGCACGCACGCCAACGGTGTACGCCTCGCCGAGCAGGTCGGTGGCAAAGTCATCGAGCTCGGCACCCTCCGAGAGCACCTCGCGGCAGTCGACATCCTGGTCTCCTGCACCGGCTCCACCGGGCTTGTCCTCACCACCGCTGTGCTGGCCGGGGCCCGAGGCGCGTCGACGACGCCGTACGTCGTGGTCGACCTCGCGCTGCCGCACGACACCGAGGAGTCACTCGGCGACCTCCCCGGGGTCTCGCGCATCGACCTCGCCTCGCTCGCCGATCTCCCCGAGGCGCACGCATCCGAGCGCGATGTCGAGCTGGCACGCGGCATCGTCGCCGAGGAGGTACGAGCCCACCTGGCCGTCATGGCGGCCCAGCGGGTCGAGCCCATCGTGGTATCGCTGCGCGCCCGCGCCGACCAGGTGGTCGACGCCGAGCTCCAACGGCTCCGGATGCGGCTGCCGGGCCTCGACGACGCGGCCGCGGACGAGTTCGCCCGATCGCTGCGCCGCGCGGTCTCGACCCTCATGCACACGCCGACCGTGCGGATGAAGGAGCTCGCGTCCGACCCCGACGGTGCCCGCTATGCCACCGCTCTGCACCGGCTGTTCGACCTCGACCCGGAGGCGATCGAAGCGCTCACCGCTGCCGACGAGGCCGCCCCGTCGCCGAGCGACGTCACTGTCGTGGATCCGACCTACGACGACCTTCTCGGCGGGCTGTCATGAGCGCCGTGCGGGTGGCGACCCGGGGCAGCCTGCTCGCGCGCACCCAGTCCGGGCAGGTCGCCGACGCCCTGCGTGCAGCGCTCGGGACCCGGGTCGAGCTCGTTGAGATTCGCACGCACGGCGACGCCGACCAGCGCACGCCGCTCGCGTCGTTCGGCGGCGTGGGTGTGTTCGTCACCGCTGTTCGGGAGGCGGTGCTGCGCGGCGATGCTGACGTGGCCGTCCACTCGCTCAAGGACCTTCCGACCGGTGCGGCCGCAGGGCTCACGATGATCGCCGTGCCCCCGCGGGAGGACGCCCGAGATGTCTTGGTCGCGCGCGACGGCGGCACCGTCGCGACGCTGCGTCACGGCGCCACGGTCGGCACGGGATCACCGCGCCGCGCCGCCCAGCTGCTCGCGCTGCGACCCGACCTCGACGTGGTCGCTATACGCGGCAACGTCGACACCCGGCTGCGCACCGTGTCCGACGGCAGCCTCGATGCCGTCGTCCTCGCCCATGCTGGGCTCGCCCGCCTCGGCCGTCTCGACGCGGTCACCGAGGTGCTCGAGCCCGACCAGATGCTGCCCGCCCCCGGCCAGGGGGCGCTGGCGGTCGAGTGCCGCGACGTCGACGTCGACGCCGCACTGCTCGACGCGCTCCGTTCGCTCGACGACGACGCGACCCGCGTCGCCATCACGGCGGAACGCTCACTCCTTGCCACCCTCGAGGCCGGTTGCTCGGCGCCTGTCGGCGCCTACGCCACCGTGACCCGCACGGGCGACGAGGTGCTCGTGCACCTGACCGGGACGGTCGTCAGTCCTGACGGTCGGACCCAGGTGCGAAAGTCCGTCACCGGCAACGCCGGCGACGCGGAGGCTGTGGGACGCGATCTCGCCCACGACCTCCTCGCCGCCGGTGCGCCCGGTCTCCATCCCGTGAGGGGAAGCGCATCATGAGCGCAGTGCTCGCCCGTGCCCGCAAGAAGCCCGTCGGCACCGTGACGTTCGTCGCGGCCGGCCCAGGCGACCCCGACCTCGTGACCCTGCGTGCAGCGACGTTGCTGCGCGAGGCCGAGGTCGTCGTCGCCGATGCTGACGTCGTCGCCCTGGCGATGTCGTTCGCGTCCCCCGACACCGAGGTGCACGCAGCCGTCGACGAGAACGGCCTGCCGCTCTCGCACGCGGCGCGTGCCAAGGTCGTCGCGGATGCGGCCAAGGCCGGGCACTCCGTCGTCCGCCTGTTCTCCGGCGACCCGCTGCTCGACGGCGCACTGCAGACCGAGGCCGCCGCGCTCGCCAAGACCAAGGTGGCGTTCGACATCGCCCCCGGTGTCTCGACACTGACCGCCATCCCGGCCTACGCCGGCATCGGTCTGCTCGGTGGCAAGGCGCGCGAGGTGCGCATCGTCGACGCGGACGACCCCGGCGTCGTGTGGTCGCAGCACGCCGACGCGCGCGTCACGCTGGTGGTGACCAACGGCGCCGACCGCGCTGTCGAGATCGCCCGCGCCCTCCTCGAGGCCGGTCGGGCGTCGACGACACCGATCGCGATCACCCGTGGTGGCACCACTGTCGAGCAGCGCACCATCGCCTCGACGCTCGGTGAGCTCGCAGCCGCGGTCAAGGCGGCCAAGCAGGCCGGTCCGGGCCTCGTCGTCGTCGGCGAGACCGTCGGCCAGCGCGACAAGCTCTCGTGGTTCGAGACCAAGCCGCTGTTCGGCTGGCGTGTGCTCGTGCCGCGCACCCGCGAGCAGGCCGGTGCCCTGTCCGAGCAGCTGACCCGCTTCGGTGCCGTGGGTGTCGAGGTGCCGACCATCTCGGTCGAGCCGCCGCGCACCCCGCAGCAGATGGAGCGAGCGATCACCGGCCTCGTGTCGGGCCGCTTCCAGTGGGTCGCGTTCACCAGCGTCAACGCCGTCAAGGCCGTGCGCGAGAAGTTCGACGAGTACGGCCTCGATGCCCGCGCGTTCGCGGGACTCAAGGTCGCGGCGGTCGGCGAGCAGACGGCAGCAGCCCTCTCCGCCTTCGGCGTGCGGCCCGACCTCGTCCCGAGCGAGGACCAGAGCACGGCTGGCCTGCTCGAGGACTTCCCCGAGTTCGACCCGATCTTCGACCCGATCAACCGCGTCTTCCTGCCGCGCGCCGACATCGCGACCGACACGCTCGTGGCCGGCCTGGTCGAGCTCGGCTGGGAGGTCGAGGACGTCACGGCCTACCGCACAGTGCGTGCCGCACCTCCGGCCGCCGAGACTCGCGAGGCGATCAAGTCGGGCGGCTTCGACGCCGTGCTGTTCACCTCCTCGAGCACCGTGCGCAACCTGGTCGGCATCGCGGGCAAGCCGCACGCCTCGACCGTGGTCGCCTGCATCGGTCCGGCCACCGCGAAGACCGCTGAGGAGCACGGCCTGCGCGTCGACGTCATGGCCGAGACGCCGTCCGTCGGGGCCCTCGCGGAAGCGCTCGCGGCGCACGGTGACGCGATGCGTCTCGCCGCAGCAGAGGCGGGCGAGGCCACCTGGCGTCCGAGCAAGCGTCGGGGTGCCGCACGTCGCAAGGCGACCTGATCGTGGGTGGCTTCCCCGTCGAGCGGCCGCGCCGGTTGCGTCGCACACCGGCGCTGCGTCGGCTGGTCGCCGAGACCCGGCTGCACCCGGCCGGTCTCGTGCTGCCGCTGTTCGTGCGCGAAGACCTCGCCGAGGCCGCCCCGATCGCGTCGCTGCCCGGTGTCGTGCAGCACTCGCGTGCCTCGCTGCGCGACGCCGCCCGTGAGGCGGTCGACCTCGGGTTGGGTGGCGTGATGCTCTTCGGCGTTCCTTCTCGTCGCGACGCGGTGGGCTCTGGTGCCACCGATGCCGACGGGATCCTCAACGCCGGCATCAGCGACATCCGCGACGAGGTCGGTGACGACATCGTCGTGATGGCCGACCTCTGTCTCGACGAGTTCACCGACCACGGCCACTGTGGCGTGCTCACCGCGACCGGCGAGGTCGACAACGACGCGACCCTCGAGCGCTACGCCGAGATGGGTGTGGCCCTCGCCCGCGCAGGCGTCGACGTCGTGGGCACCAGCGGCATGATGGACGGCCAGGTCGCCGTCGTACGCGCCGCGCTCGACGACGCCGGTGCTCAGCACGTGGCGGTGCTCGCCTACGCCGCGAAGTACGCCTCGGCGTTCTACGGTCCGTTCCGCGAGGCCGTGGACTCCCAGCTCACCGGCGACCGCAAGTCCTACCAGCAGGACTCGGCCAACCGCCGCGAGTCGATGCGCGAGGTGCGCCTCGACATCGAGGAGGGCGCCGACATCGTCATGGTCAAGCCGGCGAGCCACTACCTCGACGTCCTGCGCCAGACCGCTGACTCGGTCGACGTCCCCGTTGCCGCCTACCAGGTGTCGGGGGAGTACGCCATGGTCGAGGCCGCTGCGGCGAACGGCTGGATCGACCGCGACCGGGCGGTGCTCGAGTCGATCACCTCGATGCACCGGGCCGGTGCCGACATCGTGCTCACCTATTGGGCGACCGAGGTCGCTCGCTGGATCGCGGAAGGACGCGCGTGACACCCGAGACCCCCTACCCCGATCTCGCCCCCGAGTCGCAGGCGCTCTTCGCCCGCGGCCGTGCGGTGACACCGGGCGGCGTCAACTCTCCGGTGCGCGCATTCCGCGCCGTCGGCGGCACCCCGCGCTTCATGGCGAGCGGCACCGGTCCGTGGATCACCGACGTCGACGGTCGCGACTACCTCGACCTCGTGTGCTCGTGGGGTCCGATGGTGCTCGGGCACGCGCACCCCGCAGTGGTGGATGCGGTCCGCGAGGCGGCGACGCACGGCTTCTCCTTCGGCACCCCGAGCCCGGGAGAGGTTCTCCTCGCTGAGGAGATCGTCTCGCGCGTGCCGTCGGTCGACCAGGTGCGGCTGGTGAGCAGCGGCACCGAGGCGACGATGTCGGCCATCCGTCTCGCGCGCGGATTCACCGGTCGTTCGAAGGTCGTGAAGTTCGCCGGCTGCTACCACGGTCACGTGGACGCCCTCCTCGCTGCTGCGGGCTCGGGCCTGGCGACCTTCGCCCTTCCCGACACTCCGGGTGTCACCGGAGCCCAGGCGCACGAGACGATCGTGCTGCCTTACAACGACGTCGCAGCGGTCGAGGCGGCTTTCGCCGCGCACGGTGATGAGATCGCCGTCGTCATCACCGAGGCGGCTGCCGCCAACATGGGTGTTGTGGCGCCGGCGAGTGGCTTCAACGCCGCGCTCGCGCGCATCGCCCACGCCCACGGAGCCCTGCTCGTCGTCGACGAGGTCATGACCGGCTTCCGCGTGGCGCGAGGCGGTTGGCTCGAGCTCGAGGCGCGCACCGACAACTCGTGGACGCCCGACCTGGTCACGTTCGGCAAGGTCATGGGCGGGGGACTACCCGCTGCTGCCTTCGGTGGTCGGACCGAGATCATGGCCCACCTCGCTCCCGAGGGGCCGGTCTACCAGGCCGGCACGCTCGCGGGTAACCCGATCGCTGCCGCCTCCGGTCTTGCGACGCTGCGGAGCTGTACGCCGGAGCTGTATGTCCACCTCGATGCCACGGCCGCGACCGTGGGGCGCCTCGTCTCCGGCGCGCTCTCGGAAGCGGGCGTCGTGCACTCACTCGCTACAGCGGGCAACCTGTTCTCGATCTTCTTCAGTCCCGAGTCGCCGCTCGACTACGACCAGGCGCGCACCCAGGAGACCTGGAGATACGCCGCATTCTTCCATGCGATGCTCGACCGCGGTGTCTATCTGCCCCCGAGCGCCTACGAGGCGTGGTTCGTCTCGGCTGCGCACGACGACATCGCGCTCGACCGGCTCGTCTCGGCGCTTCCCGCGGCCGCGGCCGCTGCGGCCTCGGCCCATCCCGACATCGCGAAGGAGTACGCGTGAGCACCCGCACCGTCGTCCACCTGCTCCGCCACGGCGAGGTCTTCAACCCGAGCGGGGTCCTCTACGGTCGGCTCCCTGGCTTCGGGCTCTCCGAGCTCGGCGAGCAGATGGCCGAGCGTGCCGCCGAGGCACTCGCCGACCGCGACGTCACGGTCGTGGTGTCCTCGCCGCTCGAGCGCGCCCAGCAGACGGCGACACCCATCGCTGCGAAGCACGCCTTGCGTATCACCATCGACGACCGCGCACTCGAGGCCACCAACGTCTTCGAGGGCCAGCGCGTCGGCGTCGGCGACGGGATCCTCAAGAACCCCAAGGCATGGCGCCACCTCTACAACCCGCTGACGCCGAGCTGGGGTGAGCCCTACGCCGAGATCGCTGGGCGCATGCGCGCCACGGTCGCAGCCGCCCGCTCTGCCGCACGCGGCCACGAGGCTGTTGTGGTCAGCCACCAGCTGCCGATCTGGATCGCCCGTCTCGACGCCGAGAACCGCCGCTTCGTGCACGATCCCCGCAAGAGGCAGTGCGGCCTCGCCAGCCTGACGTCGTTGAGCTTCGACGACGACCGCCTCGTCGCCATCACCTACACCGAGCCGTCTGCCGACCTCGTCCGCGCGTCGAAGACCGCTGCGCAGGCGAAGGGCGCCTGACCCCGGTGTGACCTAGTCGGTGCCCGGTGCAGGAACCCGCGAGCCCTCGCCGTACGTCGAGATCTCGGGTCGACCTGCGTCAGCCAAGGACCGCACACCGACTCACCAGCCACTGCCCGCAGAACTGCAGACCGCCCAGCTGACGCAAGACGAGGAGTTGTCACCGTGATCGTCCGACGTGCCCGCGCCTGCGCTGTCGGCGGCCTGCTCGCGGCGCTCGCGTTGACGGCGTGCAGCACGGGGTCGAACGATCCGTCGTTGGGCTTCGTCGCGGGCGACGGCTCGGTCGCGCTGCTCGCACCGGATGCGCGCGGCCCCGCGCCGGCTCTGCGGGGAACGACCCTCGACGGCAGTGCCCTCGATGTCGCATCGCTGCGCGGCAAGGTCGTCGTGCTCAACTACTGGGCGTCGTGGTGCGGTCCCTGCCGCGACGAGGCGGGCGCCCTCCAGAAGGCCTATGACACCACCCACGCGACCGGTGTCGCGTTCGTCGGTGTCGTCGCAGGCGGGAAGGACTCGACACAGAACGCTGCGGCATTCGTCCAGCGGTTCGACGTCCCGTATCCCTCGATCTATGACGGCGACAACGCCGTGCTGCTCGCTCTCGCCGGCACGCTTCCTCCGGCGTCGATCCCCTCGACCCTGGTCCTCGACCGCGAAGGTCGGGTCGCCGCGCGGACTCTCGGCCCGATCGACTACTCAGGCCTGCGCGGGATGATCGACCCTGTCGTGGCGGAGAAGGCCTGACATGTCTGCCGCCGAGACCGTCGCCACCGGATCGTTGCTCCTCGCGGCGCCGATCGCTTTCGCTGCCGGCGCGGTGTCCTTCCTGTCGCCCTGCGTCCTCCCGCTCGTGCCCGGCTATCTGTCCTACGTCACCGGCCTGACCGGTGCGGAGCTCGCCGGCGAGCAGCCGGCTCCGGCGACCGGTGCCGGCCTCGATGCGTCGACCGCGTCGACCGAGTCGGGCAACGGCGATTCCGGCACCGTGCTCGTGCGAAAGCCGGAGGCCCGGGCGCACACCCAAGGCCGGGTACTCCTCGGCTCGGTGCTGTTCGTCTTGGGCTTCACCGCGGTCTTCGTCTCCTACGGGCTGCTCTTCGGTGCGCTCGGTGAGGCGTTGCTGCGCTATCAGGAGCCGATCACCCGGGTGCTCGGCGTCCTGGTTATCGGGCTCGGTCTCGCATTCTTGGGTCTCGTCCCCGGCGCTCAGCGAGAGTGGCGCCTGCACCGCACCCCCGCGCTCGGGGTCTGGGGAGCGCCCGTCCTCGGCGTGCTGTTCGGCCTCGGCTGGACGCCGTGCATCGGCCCGACCCTGGGCGCCGTGCAGACCCTCGCCTTCACCGAGGCCAGCGCTGCGCGCGGTGCGGTGCTGTCGGCGTTCTACTGTCTTGGCCTCGGCCTGCCGTTCGTCCTGGTCGGACTGCTGTTTCGTCGTGCCCTCGGTGCCATCGGCTGGGTACGTCGGCACAGTGCCCTCGTGATGCGCATCGGAGGCGCCCTCCTCGTGGCCATCGGGCTGCTCCTCGTGACAGGCACCTGGGACGACGTCACGATCGGTCTGCGCTCGTGGGCCGGCGGGTTCGGGGTGTTCCTGTGACCGACGTCCGTGCTGACATGCCGAGGCCCGACGGCGGTGGAGAAGGGTCCGGGGACGACCGGGTCGATGACGTCCAGAAGATGTCGACCGCACCCAGCCAGGTCGACGACGCCTCGGCAGTCGTGGGCATCGGCGTCGTGGGGTGGCTGCGCTGGGCCTGGCGCACCCTCACGAGCATGCGCACGGCTCTTATCCTGCTGTTCCTGCTCGCAGTGGCCTCCTCCGTCGGCTCGTTCTTCCCGCAGCGAGGCAGCAACCCGATCCGGGTGACGGACTACATCGCCAACGATCCCAAGGGAAAGCTCCTCGACCGTTTCGGGATCTTCGATGTATTCGCCTCCCCGTGGTTCGCGGCGATCTACCTCCTGCTCTTCGTGTCGCTCGCGGGCTGCGTGCTTCCCCGATCCAGGCAGCACTGGCGGGCCGTGCGGTCGCGTCCGCCGTCGGCACCCCGCAACCTGACTCGGCTCCCCGAGCACCGCGTCATCGACGCTCCTGAGGACACCGCGCCGCAGTCGACCCTCGACAGCGCCGAAACCTGGCTGCGTGGCGCTCGGTGGCGCGTCGACACGACGACCTACGACGGCCGCACCGGCTCCGTCGCGGCGGAGAAGGGTTACTCCCGTGAGACGGGAAACCTGCTCTTCCACGTGGCGCTGCTGGGAATGCTTCTCGCCATCGCCTACGGCTCGCTCTATGGTTTCAAGGGCACCGTGATCGTCCGGGAGGGCTCGTCGTTCGCTGACAGCCGGTCGCAGTTCGACTCGTTCAACCCAGGTGCGGCGTTCGACCCGGAGTCGCTGCCGCCCTTCTCGTTCACCCTCAACGCCTTCCACGCGGACTACCAGCGAGGGGGTGCCCAGAACGGCGCCGCGCGCGAGTTCTCCGCCGACGTCACCGTCGTACGCGCACCGGGTGCAACACCGACGAAGCAGACGATCCAGGTCAACGACCCCCTGGTGATCGGCGGGGTCAAGGCGTTCCTCGTCGGACACGGATACGCGCCGACCATCACCATCAAGGACGCCACGGGGGCAGTCGTCTTCCACGACTCCGTCGTGTTCCTCCCGCAGGACGGCAACTTCACCTCCACCGGTGTCGTCAAGGCTCCTGACACGGTGCCGCAGATCGGCCTGCAGGGGATCTTCCTGCCCACGACGAGCATCGACCCCGTCACCGGACCGACTTCGACCTTCCCCGCCCCGGACTTCCCCGAGGTGTTCATCGGCGCCTTCGTCGGCGACCTCGGCCTCGACGCAGGTCGACCGCAGTCGGTCTACAAGCTCGACACGTCGAAGATGACGCGGATCGGCAAGGAGCAGCTGGCAGCCGGCCAGGTCTGGGAGCTGCCGGGAGGCCACGGGACGGTCACTCTCGACGGCTACGTCCAGTGGGCGTCCTTCAGCGTGGCGCGCGACCCGGGCAAGGAGCTTGCGCTGCTCGCCGCGCTCGTGGCGATCTCCGGCCTGTCCCTCTCGCTGCTGGTCCGCCGGCGTCGCATCTGGGTCCGGGTGTCGACTGACGACATGGGCGTTACCGTTGTCGAGGTCGCGGGTCTCACGAGGTCCGAGCACACCAGTGTGGCAGAGGAGGTCGACGAGCTTGCGGGCTCGCTCGGCACCACCGTCAGCCGCACCACGGCGTCGCTCGACGTCTAGCCCACCGCACCGACCGCACGGCCCGCACCACCTCACGGACGAGCACGAAAACCCAGCGTGACAAGGGAGATCCAGTGTCGGTCAACGAGACCCTCGCGACGTACAGCAACTACCTGGTCTACGGCGCGATGGCTGCCTACACCGTGGCGATGATCGCCTTTGCCTGGTCGCTCGCGAGCATGCGCGGCCGCGATCTCGTGCCCGCTGCGGCGGCTGCGTCCGCGTCGTCCGGCGGCGGTGTCGCGGTCGCGACGAAGGCCGACGTCACGGTCGGCGGACCTGACGACGGAGCGCTGGCACCGGGTCGCCGGTCGGGCAACATCGGCATGTCGACGATGTGGTTCGGCACCGTGCTGCTGTTCGGCGGCGTCCTCCTCCGTGGGCTGTCCGTGCAACGTGCCCCCTGGGGCAACATGTGCGAGTTCTCCATGACCTCCGCGCTGGGTGTTGCCGTGGTTTTCCTCGCCATCTCGCTCAAGCGCGACGTCCGGTGGATGGGCATCTTCGTCGTCCTCCCGGTGCTGCTCGCACTCGGTGCATCGATGACGTTCCTCTACACCGATGCTGCGCAGCTCGTCCCTGCGCTCAAGTCCTACTGGCTCGTCATCCACGTGTCCGCCGCGGTGATCTGCGGTGGTGCGTTCTGCATCGGTGCGGCGCTGACGGTCCTCTTCCTCGTCGCCGACTCCGGCGAGCGTCGTGCGGTGGCCGGGGAGTCCTACCGGCTCGACTGGCTGGCCCGCCGCCTTCCCGAGTCGGCCAAGCTCGACGCGATGGCCTACCGCGTGCACGCCTTCATGTTCCCGCTGTGGACCTTCGCGATCGTCGCCGGCGCGATCTGGGCGGAGAACGCCTGGGGCCGCTACTGGGGCTGGGACCCGAAGGAGACGTGGGCGTTCATCACCTGGGTCGCCTACGCCGCCTACCTGCACGCGCGCGCCACGGTCGGCTGGAAGGGCCGCAAGGCCGCGATCGTCGCTCTCGTCGCCTTCGGGTGCTTCCTGTTCAACTACTTCGGCGTCAACATGCTGATCACCGGTCTGCACTCCTACGCCGGCGTCTGAGTCGTCACGAGGCGCTGCTGACGGCGGCGCAGCCGGGAAACGCGACGTACTCTCGATACACAGGGATTCGGTGTGGCCCCGCGGGGCCACGACGGCGATGCAGGGAGGTGGTCGAGGTGGGAGCGTTCCCGCTCTACGCCGTCCCCACGGTGATCGTCCTCTACGCGCTCATCGACGCGCTCCAGAGCCGTCGAGACGACGTGCGCACGCTGCCCAAGTCGCTGTGGCTCATCGTGATCCTCGTCGTCCCGGTGCTCGGAGCCCTCGCGTGGCTCTACGCCGGTCGTCCCTCGCCCGGCGGCACCGGGGCGGATGCGGTCGACATACGCCGAGGTCCGGCAGCGCCGGACGACGACCCGGCCTTCCTGCGCACGATCGACGATGCGACCTGGTCGCAGCGCATGCGCCTGCGTCGCGAACGCGATGCACGTCCGGCGGTCCCGCCTGAGCCAGAGCGGCTCCCGCGGGTCACCGACGGCACCGCCGACTCCACGGACTCCGCCGACCACTGATCCACGCGGCGTGCCGGCGACCTGCGTCCCCCTGACCGGGCGTGTCACGCAGTCAGCGCCTGGCATAGCGTGGGGCCGTGGACGACGACACTCCGACCAGCTCACAGCCAGACGACAACGAGGCTCGAGACCTGGCGCCGCAGCCCGACCTCGATGATGCTCCGGTCGCGACCGCGATCCCGTCGGCCCACCCCGTCCTCATCTACACGGTCCTGCGCGTCGCGGTTCTTGCTGTCGTCGGCGGCATCCTGTGGCTGCTCGGTCTTCGCGGGGTCTATCTCATCCTGCTGGCCTTCCTCATCTCGGGCGTGATCAGCGCCGTCGCGCTCAGTCGTCGTCGTGAGGGCGCTGCGTACGGCATCACGAGCGTCGTGAGGTCCGCCAACGCCCGGATCGACGCGTCGTCGCGGGCCGAGGACATGAACGACGACGACGAGTTCGACGAGTCCGCGCCCGGATCGTCTGACGATGACGACACCCCGGCGACGCCGACGAAGCCCGACTCCCCGAGCACCTGACCCGCGGCGGACCGAGGGGTCGACGCTAACCCCCCGGAGAGGTCCCCAGATCGGTCAGGCCGCTAGGCCCTGCACGACGAGCCCGAGGCTCAGGGCCATGGCGTATCCGAGCAGCAGCAGCCCGGTGCCGGCGAGCACCGGGACCAGGTCGCGACCCACTGCCCCGCCGCGGACGATGCGGGTGGGGCGCACCGCCAGCGGCACGGAGACGAATGCCAGAAGTGCCCACGGCACATGGCTGATCGCGATCGCCACGGCGACGAGGTAGGGGACCGCGATCGCGAGGGAGTACATCGTCCGGGTGCCGGCGTCGCCCACGCGGACCGCGAGGGTGCGCTTGCCCGAGAGGGTGTCGGTCGGGATGTCGCGCAGGTTGTTGGCGAGCAGGATCGCGACCGACAGTGACCCCGCCGCCACTCCGCAGCCGAGTGCGGCCGCGGTGAAGGTCAGGGTCAGGACGTAGGTCGACCCCATCACCGCGACGAGGCCGAAGAAGACGAAGACGAAGACCTCGCCGAGCCCGGCATAGCCGTACGGTCTCGGTCCGCCGGTGTAGAACCACGCGGCCACGATGGCGGCGAGGCCCACGACCACGAGCCACCACGCCTGGGTGAGCAGGACGAGTGCGAGCCCGGCGAGGGCCGCGACGCCAAAGGACGCGAACGCGGCGAGCCTGACCCGACGGGCCGGTGCGAGCCCCTGGCCGACGAGGCGCACCGGACCGACGCGCGCGTCATCGGTGCCGCGGATCCCGTCGCTGTAGTCGTTGGCGTAGTTGACCCCGACCTGCAGCGCGAGCGACACCACGAGCGCCAGCAGCGCCCGAAGGCTGAATACGGCCCAGGCAGCTGCAGCGTGTGAGTCGAGCACGCGGTATGCCTCGCACGCGGCCTCGTCGAGGTCGAGCGGGGGTGACCCCAGCCAGCCGCATCTCGAGACATCCCCACGCAGCACCGGTGCGAGGACGAGGTAGGCGGCAGCCGTCCCGAGCAGCACCGGGGCGACGGCGGCCGGGAGGGTGCGCGGCCGCGCACCCTGAACCCACTGCCCCACGGTCGCCACGAGGGGCGAGTCTGTCAGGTGGCGCGGTCGTCGTCCTACCCCGGTCGAAGCGAGGGGCGAGTCTCTCAGGTGGCGCCGTCGCCCCCCGGAGGCTGACGACGTTGCTCCTCCTCGCGCAGGCGAGCCTCCCGAGCCTTGAGGTCGTCCTCCCACTTCTTGAGCGTCTGCTCCTGCTCGACGTGGATCGAGGCGAGAAACTCGGGGTCGTCGTCCGGCGAGCCGCCGCGCGATCGAGCCGCAGCCGGGGGCCGGGAGCTCTCGGCGAAGCCGTCGCCCATCCGCCACTGGTTCGACGACCGCTGCTGCGGCCGCCCGGCCACCAGCCACGCGATCCCGCCGACGAGCGGCACGATGATGATGAGCACGATCCACAGCGTCTTGTCGAGGTTGCGCACCTCGTCGGCTGGTGTCGTGATCGCCTCGACGAGACAGAACACGAGCAGCGCCAGCTCCACGATGTAGGGCAAGAACCGAATCATCACAACCCCCGAATCATCACCCACGTCCGCCGAACCATAAAGCCCCCCGGCCCCCTCCCGCCACGGTCTATCCGGATGAAAAGAGGGAAAGGGGTCAGGTGAGGTGGCGGAGGGCTTCTCGGTCGGGCTTGCCGTTGGGGAGGTGGGGGATCGCGTCGAGGCGTGTCCAGGCTCGGGGTACGGCGGCGCGGCCGAGCTGCTCGGACACGAGCGCGGCGAGGGTGTCGTCGTCAGGCGTCGAGGGCAAGGCGACGACGAACGCCGTCAGACGCGACCCCCAGGCGTCGTCCGGTACGGCGAGCACGCACGCGTCGGCGCAGGCCGCCGCGAGGACGTCGGTCACCGCCGAGACCGCAACGTTGACACCGCCGACCTGGACGACGTCGTCGAGCCGACCGAGAACCTCGAGCACACCGTCGCGCAGCCGGCCGAGGTCGCCCGTGAGGTGTGTGCCGTCCGGGAACACCGCCGCGGTGAGTCCGTCGTCGCCGAGATAGCCGCGCGCGATCGTGGGGCCGGCCAGCGAGATGCGCCCGAGGCCGTCAGCGTCGGCGTCCACGATCCGCGCGCTGACACCGGGCAGTCCGACGCCGTCGTAGAACATCCCGCCGCTGGTCTCGGTCATGCCATAAGTCGTGACCGCCGCGACCTGCGCAGCGAGCAGTCGCTCATGCAACGCCGGTGGGGTGCGTGCACCGCCCAGCAGCACAGCCTCGTAGGCCCGGAGCGCGGCGAGGCCGTCGGCGTCGTCGAGCAGTCGGGCGGCCTGCGCGGGGACGATCGAGGTGTACGCCGGAAGCGACGGGTCGAGTCGCCACGTCGCCTCGGCAAACTCCGCAGGCGAGAACGACGACGCCCCGCCGACGGACGACAGCACGATCGGATCGACGTGCGCGACGAGCGATCGCACCAGTACCTGCAGCCCGCCGACACCGGTGACGGGCAACGCGAGAGTCCAGGCGCCGGGGCCGCCCAGCCGCTGGTGGGCAGCGTGCGCCGATGCGAGCAGGGACGCGGCCGTCAGCAGCACACCGCGCGGTCGCCCGGTCGAGCCGCTCGTCGCCATGACCACCGCGACATCGCGGTCGACGTCGTGGCCGAGCACAGCTGCGCGGGCGCGTACGGCATGGCCCGCGTCGCCTGCACCCGCGATGCCGAGCGCCGGCCCGAGTCCAGCGAGTGCGTCCGGCAGCGCTGCTAGCACGGCGGCAACGCCCGTCGGCCCCGGAACGACCTCGAGCAACGAGACGCTCCGGCTGCCGTGCACCTGCTGAGTCACGATCCGCAGCCTAGGGTTGAGGCATGCTCCCCACGTGGCTCACCCGGCTGCGCGCTCTCTGGTGCGCCTTCGTCTCGGGCCTCGGGTGACGCTCGACGAGGTCGTCCCGTTCGCCCTCCCGCTCGCTCGCCGCTTCCGCGGCACGACACTGCGCGAAGGGGTGCTGCTGCGCTGCGGTGAGACCTGGGGTGAGTGGGCTCCGTTCCCTGAGTACGACGACCCCACTGCCGCCCGGTGGTTGCGCGGAGCGCTCGAGGCCGCGCGGGGCGAGTGGCCCACGGCCCGCCGCGACTCGGTCGAGGTCAACGCGATCGTCCCGGCACTCGACGCCGACGTGGTGACCGCGCTCGTCATCGAGGCCGTCATCGTCGACGGTTGCACGACGATCAAGGTGAAGGTCGCCGAACGCGGTCAGTCCTTCGACGATGACGTGGCGCGGGTCGCGGCGGTGCGCGCTGCCCTCGATGACTGTGGTGCGACCGAGGGCCGGATCCGCGTCGATGCCAATGGTGCCTGGACCGTCGACGAGGCGGCGACCCGTCTCGCGATCCTCGATGACCTTGCCGGCAGCCTCGACTACGCCGAGCAGCCGTGCGCGACGCTCGCCGAGATGCGTGACCTGCGCGAGCGCATCGGGGTCCGCCTCGCGGTCGACGAGGGTGTTCGGCTGGCAGAGGTGCTCGACGACGCGACCGTCGAACGGGTTCGTGCCGCGGCAGATGTCCTGGTGCTCAAGGCGATCCCGTTGGGTGGCGTTCGCCGAGCGCTCGGCGTCGCGGTCGCGGTCGGCCTCCCCGTCACCGTCAGCGGTGCCCTCGACTCGACGGTGGGTCTTTCCGCGGGTCTCGCGCTCGCCGCTTCGCTGCCGGAGACGCCGTACGCCTGCGGCTTCGGCACGGGGCGGATCCTCGGTGCCGACCTCACCCGCGCGACGGTCCTGCCGCGGGACGGCAGACTGTCGGTCGTGCGCCACGCCCCGGACCCTGCAGCACTCGCCGCCGCCCGTCTCGATGCCGACCGTGCCGACTGGTGGCTCGACCGCCTCGACCGGTGTCTGACCCTCGTCGACAGGACAACGTCGTGAACCCCTCCACCGCCATGGCGCGGGTGCTCGTCGACGAGCTCGTCGCGAACGGTGTCACCGAGGTCGTGCTCTCACCGGGCAGCCGTAGCGCATCTCTCGCTCTCGCCTTCGCCGACGCCGATGCGCGCGGCGACCTGCGTCTGCACGTGCGCGTCGACGAACGCAGCGCTGGCTTCCTCGCTCTCGGTCTGGCAAAGCTGGAGGGCGAGCCCGTCGCACTCGTCGTCACCAGCGGCACGGCGGCTGCCAACCTGCTGCCCGCGATGGTGGAGGCGTCGTACTCCGGTGTTCCGATCATCGCCATCACCGCCGACCGACCAGCCGAGCTCAGGGACACCGGCGCCAACCAGACGATCGACCAGGTGAAGCTGTTCGGTGGCGTCGTGCGCTGGTCGCACGAGATCGCTGTCGCCGAGCTGCGTCAGGGTCAGGTGCGCTACTGGCGCTCGATCGTGGCGCGCGCCGTCGCTGTCTGCACCGAGGCGGGCCTGCCCGGGCCGGTGCACCTCAACGCCGCGTTCCGTGAGCCCCTCGTTCCCGACGCGGACGAGACCTGGATCGAGCCGCTCGGCCTTGCTCCGCTCGGCGCCGACGTCTCCGCGCGGATCCCGGTGGCCGCTGACGCGCGGCTCGCCATGGCCGCCGCCCAGCCTCTCGACGAGGTGCTGTCGCTGCTGGCCGACGCCGATGCCGACCTCGACCACATCGTCCCGAGCCGCGGAGTCGTGGTGGTCGGTGACGTGTCGGACGTCGAGACGAGTGACGCGGCGATCGCTCTCGCAGAGGCGTGCGGCTGGCCGCTGCTGTCAGAGCCGAGCGGCAATGCGCGCAGCGGCGACACGGCCGTCGCCCATGGGCCGCTTCTGCTTGCGGATGCTGCCTTCGCCGCCGAGCACCTGCCCGAGATCGTGGTGTGCGTCGGGTCCCCCGGCCTTTCGCGCTCGGTTCTGGGCCTGATCCGTGAGGCACCTCTGGTCGTCGTGGCCGATGACCGCGATGCCGTGCACCGCCCGGACCCCACCCGCAACGGCACGATCTTCGTCTCGGTCGTGCCCGAGCCCCCGAACGCCTACGAGGACTACGACGACGCGTGGCTCGACTCCTGGCTCGCCGCTGACGCCCGAGCCTCGGCCGCGGTGTCGAAGCGTCTCGACGATGCCAGCGGTCTCACGGGCCCGGACGTCGCGCGCACCCTCTGGGACGTGCTCGACTCCACGGCGCTGCTCCTCGTCGCCGCCTCGTGGCCGGTACGCCACCTCGAGGCCTTCGCGCGGGTGCGCGACAGCGAGGACGCGCCGTTCGTCCTGGGCAACCGGGGCACGTCGGGCATCGACGGCCTCGTGTCGACGGCGTGGGGCGCGGCGCTCGCGCACCAGACGACGCGCAAGGCGCTCTCCGTCGACGAGGACGGCACAGCCGAGATCGTGTCTGTGACCGGGGGGACGGCGTACGCCCTGCTCGGTGACCTTGCCTTCCTTCACGACCACAACGGCCTCGTCGTAGGTGACGACGAGCCGAGACCCGATCTCGTGATCGTGGTGGTCGACAACGACGGAGGCGGGATCTTCGGGCAGCTCGAGCAGGCGGGCACCGAGCACTTCGAGCGCGTCTTCGGCACCCCGCTGGGACTCGATCTCGCCGCGGTCGCGAAGGCCGCAGCCGTGGACCACGTCGCCGTGGTGCACGACGTCACCGGCCTCGTCGCCGCACTCGACGAGGCGACCGCAGCAGGCAGCGTCCGCATCATCATCGCGAAGGTCGGCGACCGCGCCAGCGAAGCCGCCCTGCTGCGCGACCTCCAGTCCGACGTGAGCGCAGCCCTCCGCGACCTCGACGACACCACCGCCCCCGGCTAGGTCCTCGAGTTACTGCCCGAATCCTCGGATTCGGGCGGCAGTAACCAGCCCCCGTTCGGGCAGTAGCTCGAGGTCGCCCTGGTCCGCCGGGCCATCACCGGAGTTCCGGCGCCATGACAACCTTCCGCGGGGGCCAGGGGCTCTTCACGACAGAGCGGCTGCGCCTGCGGCGGCGATGGCGCACGGGGAGGTGGGGGATGGGCGCGGCACCGGTCGGGTTCGAGGAGTTCGTCGCCTGGCCCTCCCCGGCGCTCCTGCGTACGGCCTGGCTGCTCACCGGGAGGGAGTCCGGGAAGCCGGTCGCCCGGGGAAGACGTCAGTCGGGTTCGAGGGCGTCGCGCATGGCGACGAGCTTGGCCTGGCTCTCGGCGAGCTCGAGCTTGGCCTCGGAGCCGGCGACGAGGCCGCAGCCGGCGTAGAGCCGCAGCCGGTCATCGGCCTCGATCGAGGCGCAGCGCAAGGCGATGCCGAACTCGCCGTCGCCGCGGGCGTCGACCCAGCCGACCGGCCCGGCGTAGCGGCCGCGGTCCATGCCCTCGAGCTCGCGGATCACGGCGAACGCGCGCTCGGTGGGCGTGCCGCACACCGCGGCCGTCGGGTGCAGCGAGGCCGCGAGCGCGAGCACCGGGGCGCCGTCGGCGAGCACGCCCGACACGTCGGTCGCGAGGTGCTGGACGTTGGCCAGTCGCAGCAGCCGTGGCGTCTCCGGTACGTCGAGATCGGTGCAGTGCGCCGCGAGGGCGAGCGCCACCGAGCGCACGGCGTACTCATGCTCGGCGTGGTCCTTCGCCGAGTCGAGAAGCGCCGAGGCGAGGGAGTTGTCGCGGGTCGTGTCCGACGAGCGACGCATCGTGCCGGCCAGCACCCTCGAGGTGACGGTCGTGCCGATCCGGCGGACGAGCATCTCCGGTGTGGCGCCCACGAGGCCGTCGACCGAGAAGGTCCAGCACGAGGGATAGCGCGACGCCAGGTGGGTGAGGAGATAGCGGGTGTCGACGGGGGCGTCGGTCGTCACCACGACGTCGCGCGCGAGCACGACCTTGTCGAGCCCGCCGGTGTCGATCCGGCGCACCGCCTCGGTCACCGCCGCCTGCCACTCGACGACCGACAGCGATCCCTCGGAGTAGGCAACTCCACGCGGTGCCTCGGGCACCGCGACCGGGTGGTGCAGCGCAGCGACGGTCTCCTCGAGCGCGTGCCGCGCCTCGCGCGGGCTTCCCGCCACGACGGTCAGCCACGACCTCCCCGCCCGGCGACCCACGACGACCCGGGGCACCACGGCCACGGACTCACCCGGTTGGGGGTCGAAGGCGAACGAGGCGAAAGCCACCGGACCGCTGCCCGGGAGATGAAGGGGGTCCTCGACGTCGGCATCGGCGAGCCAACCGGCCCACCACCGCTGGGCCCGGGAGAAGCGCTCGGCACCGGCGAACTCCGCTCGCGCGGCCTCGCCCCAGCCGACCAGCCCGGTCTCGACCCCGTCGGCGCCGGTCGTCACCCAGCTCATGGTGGGGATCCCTCGGGGGAGCAGCGAGAGCAGCGGTCGGTCGGCCAGCGACTCCGGCATCTCGATCGTTCGGACCGTCGCCGGGGGTGCCGGGACGGCGACGGGGGCGGTGGACACCTCTTCAGGCTAGGCGCACCTGACCCGCCCGGCAGTCCGACGAAGGGAGACGTCGACGACACCAGGCTCCCGGAGACCCCGGTGGCTCCGACGCGGCCTCCCCTGCGCCCGCGGGTCGAGGTACGCTAAGGCTGCCCTCGTGAAGCAATTCACAAGCGAACGCGCGAACCGCCCGGACCCCGAGGATCCTGCAGCAGTGAGCACTCAGACACCGCCCCCCACCGGCTTCGACGCCGACGTCATCGTGGTCGGCGCCGGCCCCGCCGGATCCGCGACCGCCTATCACCTCGCCCAGCGCGGACTCGACGTCCTCGTGCTGGAGAAGACCGCGTTCCCGCGGGAGAAGGTGTGCGGCGACGGCCTCACTCCTCGTGCGGTGAAGCAGCTCATCGAGATGGGGATCGACACCAGCCCGGGCAACGGCTGGGCCCACAACGTCGGCCTGCGCATCATCGGCGGCGGGCACCGCCTCGAGATGCACTGGCCGGACCTCGCGACGTTCCCCGACTACGGCCTCACCCGCACCCGCAAGGACTTCGACGAGATCCTCGCGCGCCAGGCCCAGAAGGCCGGCGCCCGGATCCTCGAGCGCACCGCGGTGATCGGCCCGGTCCGCGACGACCGCAGCGGCCGCATCGTCGGCGTGACAGCGCGCACGACGGACGCCGACGGCACGAAGCACGACGAGGTGACCTACCGCGCCCCTCTCGTGGTCGCCGCTGACGGCAACTCCAGCCGGCTCTCGGTCGCCTCGGGCCGCGAGCGCCTCGAGAACCGCCCGATGGGCGTAGCCGTGCGCACCTACTACCGCAGCGAGGCCTACACCAACGACGAGTGGCTCGAGAGCCACCTCGAGCTCTGGGACGGCGACAAGCTGCTGCCCGGCTATGGCTGGGTCTTCGGTCTCGGCGACGGCACCGTCAACGTCGGCCTCGGGATCCTCGACTCGAGCCCGGCGTTCGGCAAGGTCGACTACAAGGCGCTCATGAAGCGCTGGGTCGAGCGGGCCGACGCGTCGTACGGCTTCTCCGAGGAGACGCGCGTCGAACCGATCCGCGGTGCCGCACTTCCCATGGCCTTCAACCGAAAGCCGCACTATGCCGACGGACTCCTGCTCGTCGGAGACTCCGCAGGCATGGTGAACCCGTTCAACGGCGAGGGCATCGCCTATGCCATGGAGTCCGGCCAGCTCGCCGCCGAGGTCATGTCGCAGGCCATCAAGCGCCCGACCGCCTACTCCCGCGAGAAGGCGCTCGGCGACTACCCCCGCCTCCTCAAGCAGGAGTACGGCGGCTACTACACGATGGGCCGCGTCTTCGTGAAGCTCATCGGCAACCCCGAGATCATGCGGCTCGCCACGCAGAAGGGCCTCTCGCGCCCGATGCTCATGAAGCTGACGATGACGACCCTGTCCAACCTGCGCGATCCGCGCGGCGGCGACTGGACCGACAAGGTCGTGAATGCCTTGGCGAAGGTGGCTCCCGCCGCCTGACTCGGGTCACAACGACGCCTCGTGCACCACTAGGATCGATGAGGTTTTGAGTTAGTCCAGGTTGGCTGCGGGCACTACCGGCCCGCGCCCGCCGAGCACGGCGAAGAAGCGCGGCACGACAAGCGCACCGAATGAGCACGACAGGGTCGCCAGACCCAAGGAAGGGGACGGTCGTGGGCGAGGTCTATCTCCCGATCCTGATCCTGGGGATCCTCGGGGCGCTCTTCGGCATCCTGTCGGTGGCAGCCCCGACCCTCATCGGCCCTCGCCGCTACAACCGCGCGCGCCTCGAAGCCTATGAGTGCGGCATCGACCCGACGCCGCAGCCCATCGGCGGCGGTCGCTTCCCGATCCGCTACTACATCACCGCGATGCTCTTCATCGTCTTCGACATCGAGATCGTGTTCCTCTACCCGTTCGCCGTCGCCTTCGACCAGCTGCGCATCTTCGGTCTCATCGAGATGGTGGTGTTCATCCTGACGGTGCTTGCCGTCTATGGCTACGTCTGGCGCCGGGGCGGCCTCGAGTGGGACTGATCGTCATGAGCACGCGCGGCCATCGGAACGACGTACGACCCGGACAGGAGGGTTAGCCACATGGGACTCGAGGAGAGCCTCCCCAGCGGCGTGCTGCTGACGACCGTGGAGAAGGTCGCAGGCCTCGGCCGAGCCGGCTCGATGTGGCCCGCGACGTTCGGCCTGGCCTGCTGCTCGATCGAGATGATGGCGGCTGGTGGTCCCCACTACGACCTGGCTCGATACGGCATGGAGGTCTTCCGGGCGTCGCCCCGACAGGCCGACCTCATGATCGTTGCCGGCCGGGTATCGCAGAAGATGGCTCCGGTGCTGCGTCAGATCTATGACCAGATGATGGAGCCCAAGTGGGTGATCTCGATGGGCGTCTGTGCATCGAGCGGTGGCATGTTCAACAACTACGCCATCGTTCAGGGCGTCGACCAGATCGTGCCGGTCGACGTGTACGCCCCGGGCTGCCCGCCCGGACCGCAAACCTTGCTGCACGCCATCTTGACCCTGCACCAGCAGATCCGTGATGGTCATCTGACCCGGCGGCCCGGCGAAGGAGCCGGCCTGGTGATCGAGCAACGTGACGGCCAGCCCGACAACGGAGCGCGCTCGGCCCTGAGCGTCCCCGTCAGCTTCTCGGCGTCACGCGCCGCCGAGTCCTCCGGCGCCCG
>JANXWJ010000188.1 GCA_025351185.1 Candidatus Nanopelagicales bacterium | reverse complement strand
GCGCGGATTCGCGCGGGCGCACATCTGGCTCAATCGCGCGTGATTGTGATCCGCTGAGCAAGTCCGGAATCGCTATCGCGCCAACCACCATTCGAGCAGCGCCCGCGTCGCGTCCTTGGCCGGAATCTCGCGGGGGGCCTTTCCGTGATCTTGCCGCTGAACAGCCCCGTGCGGCCGACGCGGAGCTCGCGCTCGCGCCAACCCTGCTTGAAGAAGATGAGTTGGAGCTGTCCCGTACCGTCGGTGACCGTCACCTCGAGCCGGTCGACCATGCGGCCGGTGCGCTTGTCCTGGTAGCTCTTCTTGTCGCACTTCTGCACCCGGGCCATGACGGTGACGTGCTCGTCGAGCTCGAGCGAGCGCAGGTCGGTGAGCTGGCCGCGCGCGGCATAGCGGCGCGGGTAGTGCCGGAGCAGCTGCTCGACCGTGTGGAGGTCGAGGCCTTCGGCCAGCGCCTTGGCGGTGGGTGCACCCAGCACGGACGAGAGCTTGTCGGTCAGTCGGAGCTCGGCCACGACGTCATTCCACACCGACGATGAGCGGCCACAGCGGCTGCCCACCGTCATAGACGACGACCTCGACACCGTGGTGCTCACGACGCAGGCGCCTCGAGATGGTCGCCGCCGCGGTGTCGGCACAGGTGTCGCCGCGTACGAGGGTCACCAGTTCTCCGCCACCGGCGTGCAGGATGCGCGTGAGGATGCGGACCCCAACGTCCTCGACCGTGTCACCGATCTCGACGACGTCGCCCTCGACGATGCCCAGCACGTCGCCGACGTGGCAGAGACCGGCGCTCGTCATCGCCTCCCGCGAGGCGACCGAGACACCGCCGTACCTCGTCGCGCCCGCGGCTCGCGTCATCGCGACGACGTCGTCGTCGAAGCGTGCCTCCGGGTCGTGCACGGCCACGGCAGCAAGGGTCTGCACGATGGAGCGGGTCGGGACGACTGAGGCCCGGATGCCCTCAGCCCGGGCCTTCTCGGCGGCAGCCTCCGCAACGGGTCGGCTGTCGGAGTCACTCGGCAGCAGCACGACCTCGCCCACGCCGGCCCGGTGGACACCGTCGAGCATCTCGGCCGTCGACGGCGCGACGTTGGCCATGGCGCGCACGACGACGGCACCGGACGCCTCCAGCAGCGCGGTGGTGCCCGGTCCGTGAGCGACCGCGACGACCGCTCGACCGGTCGACGTCGCCGTGGACCGGAGCTCGTCGGCCTGGGCGCGCAGGTCGGTGACCCGGATCCGGTGCGGACGCCCGGCCTCGATGCCCGTCTCGATGACGCCGCCCACGTCGTCGGCGTGCACGTGGACGTTCCAGAGCTGCGGTCCGCCGACGACCACCACCGAGTCACCGAGCTCGACCAGGGTCGACCGCAGTGCGTGCACAGCAGCCTCGTCGGCGTCGAGGAGGTACATCACCTCGTACTGCCCGCCGTCGTCGCCCTCGCCGTGGATGTCCCACGGGATCGCGGGTGCGGTCGGGCCAGGGTCGCGGCGTACGCCTGTGACCGTCTCGACGAGCGCCTCGAGGATCACGACGAGCCCCCGCCCACCGGCATCGACCACGCCGGCGCGGGCCAGGACGTCGAGCTGTTCGGGCGTGTGTGCCAGGGCGTCCGCGGCGGCATCGGTCGCTGCGGTGACGAGTGCCGCGAGGCTCGTGCCGGGGCCCAGCCCCGAGACGGCGTCGGCTGCTGCGCGCGCGACGGTGAGGACGGTGCCCTCACGAGGGTCGGAGACTGCGGCGTAGGCGGAATCGGCGGCGCGCCGGAAGGCGCTCGTGAGCACCTCGTGCTGGTGGAGCGCCGCGGCAGAGAGGTCGACGTCGGCGACCGTCTCGGAGAAGCCGCGCACGAGCTGGCTCAGAATGATCCCGGAGTTGCCGCGGGCACCGAGCAGCGCGCCGTGGGCGAACGTGCGCACGGTCGCCGGCAGGTCGAGGTCCTCGCCCGCCTCGCGCAGCGCGGCCGCCGCCGACTCGAAGGTGAGGAAGAGGTTGGTGCCGGTGTCGCCGTCCGGCACCGGGAAGACGTTGAGCGCGTCGATCTCGGCACGGTGCCGGCCGAGCGCCTCGAGCCCCAGGTCGGCCCACCGACGGATCGCGGCGGCGTCGAGGTGCTCGAGCACGGTGGCGGCCTCCTCGGGGCGGTCGGTGGGCAGTCGCGGTCCGGTGGCTCCGCGTGCTCCGCCGCGGAGCGCCCCGGAGGCTGGTGCTCCCAGAGACTAGTGTCCGTCCACTGGAGCGCGCGGGAGCCGTCCACCGTCGGTTTGGGCCTCGGCCACCCTGGCCTGTAGTCTCTCGGGGTTGCCCGGTAGTCCCGGGCGCGCCCGGATCCGGCTCACCGCCGCTGGGCTTCGACACCCGATCTCGACCGTGAGGACTACGACTGTGGCTGCCAACTGCGACGTCTGCGGCAAGGGCCCCGGTTTCGGCCACTCGATCTCGCACTCCCACGTCCGGACCAAGCGCCGCTGGAACCCCAACATCCAGACCGTGCGCGCGATGGTCGGCAAGACCCCCAAGAAGCTCAACGTGTGCACCTCGTGCATCAAAGCCGGCAAGGTCGCCCGCGTCTGACGACGCCCGATCCTCTCGAGAGGGCCGCACCCCATCGGGTGCGACCCTCTCGCACGTCCGGCCCGCGTCGCCCGGTGCACCGCTCGTCACGCCCCCCTCACCCGGTGTTGGTGCGGTGTTGGGTCCCTCGTCTCGGTCGTGTGGTCAGGCAACCCTCGCGGATGCCTCACAATGGGCACATGACCGATGTAGCAGTCGGCTCGAACGGAATCCGTCTCGGGCAGTTCCTCAAGTACGTCGGCGCCGTCCCCACAGGGGGCGAGGTCAAGTGGCTCCTGGAGTCCGGTGAGGTCACCGTCAACGGATCCATCGAGATCCAGCGCGGCCGACAGCTCGCCACCGGCGACACCGTCGCCGCCCACGGCCAGTCCTGGACCCTCACGTCCTGACCCCTGGACTCGCCCGATTCACCCCTAGGGCAGATCCGGCGAGCCAGGCTGCGGGACCTGTCCCCGGATCCGAGCAACAGTCAGGTCGTCCGTACGTCGCTCTCGCGAGGCGAAGCACTGACGTTCGCCCCTGACGAGGCGAAGTACTGACGTTCGCCCCTGACGAGGCGAAGTACTGACGTTCGCCCCTTACGAGGCGAAGTACTGACGTTCGCCCCTTACGAGGCGAAGTGATCATGCCCGGCACTGCCGGCGTACGGCGCTCCGTCGACGAGCACCGCCGGATCCCCCGCTCGGACCTCACCGATCACGGTGAACCCCGGAGGCAGGGCTGCGCTCGGGGGGAAGGTGGCGAGCAGGGCGTGGTCGTCGCCGCCGCCCAGGACCCAGCCGAGCGGGTCGAGGTTGAACGCCGACGCCGCCTCGGCGACCGGGCTGTCGATCGAGAGCGCCGAGGTGTCGAGCACTATCACCACTCCGGAGGCGTCCGCGAGGTGACCGGCGTCCTGCACCAAGCCGTCGGAGACGTCGAGCATCGAGGTGGCGCCCGCGAGCGCGGCAGCAAGGCCCGCTGCGTACGGCGGCTGCGGGACTCGGTGGGCGTCGGCGAGCATACGCGGCGAGCGGAACCCCCTCCCGAGCACGGCGAGGCCGGCTGCGGCCCACCCCAGCCGACCGGCGAGCGCGACCACGTCCCCCACCTGCGCCCCTGACCGCGTGACGGGAGCCCTCCCCTCGAGGTCGCCGAGGGCCGTGACGGAGACGACGACCGAGTCGCTGCGGACGACGTCGCCCCCGACGACCGTCGCGCCCACGAGGGCGCACTCCGCCGCCAGCCCGTCGGCCAGGCCGGTGGCCCAGTCGACGGGCAGGTCCGGCGGCACGCCGAGACCGACGAGCAGCACGGTCGGGCGGGCACCCATGGCGATGATGTCGGCGAGATTCTGTGCCGCCGCCTTGCGGCCGACGTCGTGGGCGCTCGACCAGTCGCGGCGGAAGTGGCGCCCCTCCACCAGCAGGTCGGTCGTGGCGACCACGCGACCGTCGGGCGCCGCGACGACCGCGGCATCGTCGCCCGGCCCGAGCAGCACGTCAGCCGTCGTCGCGAACCGCGCGACCACCGCTGCGACAAGACCGAACTCTCCGAGCGCGCCGACCGAGCCGGGTGCCTCGCCACGTCCGCTCATCGCCGCACCTCTCCTCATCAGATCACCCGCGTGATCTTGGTCGTGAGGTCGTCACCGCACCCCGTGAACGACCACACGACCAAGATCACGCAAGGGTGGCTTCTCACACTCGGTCTTCGCCAACCGGTGACCGGGCCCGTGCGCCAGGGCAGTAGTGTCGCTCTACGAGGCTCGATGGCGCGCCCGCGACACCCGCAACCGGGGAGCGCACCCCGTCGCGGGTGGCCGACCGGCCCAGACAAGCGAGGAGGACGACCATGGTGGTCCAGGCCTACATCCTCATCCAGACCGAGGTCGGCAAGGCAGCGAACGTGGCGAGCCAGATCGGCCAGATCAAGGGCGTGACCCTTGCCGAGGACGTCACCGGCCCCTACGACGTGATCGTGCGCGCCGAGGCGAAGACGGTCGACGAGCTCGGCAAGCTCGTCGTGGCGAAGATCCAGGCGGTCGAGGGCATCACGCGCACACTGACCTGCCCGGTCGTCCACCTGTAGATCGTGGCACGCACCCCGATCCTGGGCTCGGCCGTCGCGCTGGGCGCAGCCGCCCTTCTCTCCGCCTGCTCGAGCGGCGTGTCCGTGCCCCCGCCGTCACCCGAGCCCAGCGGGGCGGCGGCCTATGCCTGTGCGGCGCTGCACGGTCGGCTCCCCGACGAGGTCGCCGGCGCGACGACCACGGCCGTCAAGCCGCAGAGCCCGCTGACGCAGGCCTGGGGCAGTCCCGCGATCATCCTGCGGTGCGGGGTCGGCATCCCGAAGGCACTGACGTCGACGTCACAGCTGGTGACGATCAACGGCGTCGACTGGCTGCCCGAGCCGTTGACGCAGGGCTACCTGTTCACGACGGTGGGTCGCGTGCTCAACGTCGAGGTCAGCGTGCCGGATCACTACTCCCCTGAGGCCGACGCCCTCTCCGACCTCGGCCCGACGATCTCGGCGCTCGACCCCCTGGTCGACGCGGGGCCGAGCCCGACCCCCTCCTGAGCGTCCGTGTCAGGCTCGGAGCCCCAGCCATCCCGGAGGACCGCATGACCGGCTCCCTGCTGCACCCGCTCGTCGCGGCGTCGCTCCAGCGCTACGCCGTCGAGGCCGAGGTGCTCGAGTGCCTCCCCGAGCTCGCTGACACGGCGGCGTTCTGCGAGCACTACGGAGTGCCCCTCGAGCAGGCGGCCAACACGATCGTGGTCGCCTCGCGCAAGGTCGACCCGCCGGTCCATGCCGCCTGCGTGGTCCTGGGCACCACCCGCCTCGACGTCAACACGCGCGTACGTGCGCTGCTCGGGGTGAAGCGCCTCTCGTTCGCCGACGCCGATGCCACACGCAAGCTCACCGACATGGAGATCGGCGGCGTCACCGTGTTCGGCATCGAGACGTTGCCGATCTACGTCGACGCCGCTGTCCTCACGATGCCTCGGGTCGTCATGGGTGGTGGCAACAGGTCGAGCAAGCTGCACCTCGATCCGCGCGAGCTGCTCAAGCTCCCGAACGTCGAGGTCGTCGACAACCTCGCTCTGCCCAGGGACCCCGAACTCACGGAACGCCCGGCCTCCTGAAACCCACCGCCTCGTGCGGTCGCGCCGACATCGTCGGCTCAGCAGACTCCTGCCGGAACCACGGGGTGACGGACTGCGTCCCAGCGCCATGATCCGGGCCGAGATCGCAGTCGTGGCGACCGCTGGCCTTCTCCTGACGGGTTGCAGCTCCGGAGCTGGCGCCGCGCGAGACGTGTCCACCAAGCAGCGGCCCACCACCGGCGTGAGTGCTGTGCCCGCTCTCGCTACATCGACTTGGAGCCCCGGACCAGGTGCGTCGTACATGGGCGCGGACCTGTCCGGTGACCTCCGCGTGAATCGACTCGGTTGCGCCTACATCGTCGATGGGGGTGCCAGCGCCGTTGGTCTGCTCTGGCCCCAAGGCTTCTCCGCGCGATGGGCGGGCACGAAGGTGACGATCGAGGACGGCAGCGGCACCGTGGTCGCAAGGAGCGGGTCACAGGTGTCGCTCTCCGGTGGTTACCGGAGCGAGATCCCGGATTCGACGGTGGCGTGCGCCGAGCCCTCATGGGGCTGGTACGAGGTGAACGTCGTCCTGCCCTAGCCCCGGAACTACGCTGCGCACCCAAGCTCCTGATGTGCTCAGGAACTTCAGCGGGCGGTCCGGTGATCAGCGCAGGCCGGTGCCGCGGCGGAGGGCGTCGGCGACGAGGCGGTCGACGAGGGTCGGATAGTCGACTCCGGTGGCCGCCCAGACCTGCGGAAACATCGAGATCGACGTGAACCCAGGCATCGTGTTGACCTCGTTGACGAGCACGCGTCCGTCGGAGGTGACGAAGAAGTCGCAGCGCGCGAGACCCTCGCACCCCAGTGCCTCGAAGGCTCGGATCGAAAGCTCGCGAACCCGTTCTGACACAGCGGTCTCGAGATCGGCTGGCACGACGAGGTCGGCTGCGTCGTCGAGGTATTTCGCCTCGAAGTCGTAGAACTCGTGCGCACCGTGCACGACGATCTCCGCGCAGACGCTGGCCTGCGGATCACCGTCGGCGTCGACGAGCACGCCGCACTCGATCTCGCGCACGCCCTCCACTGAAGCCTCGACGACGACCCGCGGGTCGTGCGTGCGTGCCTCCTCGATCGCCGCGACGAGGTGCTCGAGATCCTTGACCTTCGTGATGCCCAGGCTCGATCCCGCGCGTGCCGGCTTCACGAACACCGGGAGCCCCAGGGACTCGACCCGCGCCAGCGCGGTCATGCGATCTCGGCGCCAGTCGCGGTCGGTGATGACGACGTACGGCGCCTGCTCGAGGCCGGCATGTGCGAAGAGCGCCTTCATCGCGCCCTTGTCCATGGCCGCTGCGGAAGCGAGCACCCCCGAGCCGACGTAGGGGATGCCTGCCATCTCCAGGAGTCCCTGGATCGTGCCGTCCTCGCCGTAGGGACCGTGCAGCACGGGGAACACGACGTCGACACCGGACAGGGTCCGGGGCATGTCGCCGGGCGCATGCACCTCGAGGTCGTGGCGGGTCGGGTCGCCGGCCAGCACCAGCGAGGCACCGGTCGCGTCGACCTCGGGCAGCTTGCCGTTGGCGATCCGTAGCCGCTCCGGGTCGTCGGACTCCAGCACCCATCGCCCGTCGAGCGTGAGCCCGATGGGCACGACGTCGTAGCGCTCACGGTCGAGGGCGCGCAGGACCGAGCCGGCCGAGACGCACGAGATCGCGTGCTCGCTCGACCGTCCACCGAACACGACGGCCACCCGGATGCGCTCGCTCACCTGATCACCCTACGGGTCGGCGCGGGCCGGTCGGGGTGGCCCGAGGCAGTGGCACGCAGGCGGGCTGAGGCGAGCCGATGGCAGGCGCGCTAGCGTTGACCCGTGAGCGCATCCCAGCCCCCCGAGTCCCTGTCGCCCGAGACGCTCGTGGTCTCCCTCGGCCGCCCCGACAAGTCGCCCGATGCACCGGTCAACGTTCCCGTGGTGCTGAGCTCGACGTTCCACGCCGGTGGCCCGGTCGCCTACGCGCGCACGTCGAACCCGACCTGGGAGGCGCTCGAGACTGTCGTCGGCGCGCTCGAAGGTGGGAGGGCGTTGGCCTTCGCCAGTGGCATGGGCGGGATCTCGGCCGTGCTCGACCTCGTGCCGTCCGGCGGGGTGGTGGTCGTGTCGAGCCATTCCTACTCCGGCGTGGCCGCCCGCCTGCGTGACCTCGAGGCAGCCGGGCGCGTCGTCGTACGCCTCGCGCCCGTGCACGACGCGGAGTCTGTCGTCGCCTCGTGCGCTGGCGCGGACCTGCTGTGGATCGAGACCCCGACCAACCCCGCGATGGAGGTGTGCGACCTTGCTGCGGTCGCAGCGGCGGCACGTGAGCTCGGTGTGCTGACGGTCTGCGACAACACGTTCGCCGGACCGTTGCTGCAGCGCCCGATCGAGCACGGTGTCGACATCGTGGTGCACTCCGCCACCAAGTCGCTGGCGGGGCACAGCGACGTGCTCATGGGCATCGTCGTCACGACCGACGACGACTATCACCAGCGGCTCCTGCGCACCCGCACCCTCGTCGGCGCGATCCCGGGGCCGTTCGAGGCCTATCTCGCACTGCGCGGGATCCGCACACTTGCGTTGCGCGTCAGGCAGTCTCAGGCCTCCGCGATGGAACTGGCGCTGCGCCTGCAGGCACATCCGGCAGTGGTGAAGGTGCGCTATCCCGGCCTGCCTGACGACCCCGGGCACGCCATCGCCTCGAAGCAGATGAGCGGCTTCGGCGCGATCGTGGCGTTCGAGACGATCGGCACGCCCGACGATGCCGAGGCCTGCTGCGACGCCGTCCGGCTCATCACGCATGCGACCAGCCTCGGTGGGGTCGAGACGCTCGTCGAGCGCCGACGACGCTGGCCAGAGGAGCGCCCAGACATCCCCGAGACCCTGATCCGCCTCAGCGTCGGCATCGAGGACGTCGACGACCTCTGGCGCGACCTCGACCGGGCCCTCACCACCATCCTGTAGTCCCGCTCCGCCGAGGCAGGTGTCCACGAGGTTGCATGTCGCCGCGAGCACTGCGCCCGCGGGTCAGTCCGGCTTGTCCCAGACCACGGTCCAGGCAGCGGCTGAGATGACGAAGGGCGCTTCTGGCAGGAGCTCGCGGCACCGATCGCGCAGCGCCGTCTGTCCATCGATGTCGAGCGCTGCGACGTGAGACCCCGCAGGACCGACACCGAGCATGAACGGGTCCCACCACTCGTCGAAGCTCGGGTGCTCCACGCGGACGACGAGCTTGCTGCTCCGGGCACCCGTCAGACCCGCGTCTGCGAACAGCTGGGCCAGGTGCCCCTCGGACACGCCAGGGAGCTGCGACTCGTCAGGCACTGAGGGGTCCAGATCCCGTGCGGCGCGCCAGAACACGGCGAGCGGACCTTCGCCGCCTGCGTGGTCCCACACGTTCGCTGCAACGACTCCACCGGGAACTGTCACGCGGTCCATCTCTGCGAGGCCGGTCACCGGGTCGGACATGAAGTGCACCACCAGCTGCGCCATTGCGCGATCGACCGAACCGTTCCTGTAGGGCAGGTGCTCGGCCGACCCGAGCGTGACCTCGACACCGGGCAGCACGTCCGGCATCGCTGCTACGAACGACGGTGACGGGTCGATCGCGACGACCCGCTCGGCACCGAGCCTCTCGACCAGCACCGCCGTCAGTGCACCGGCACCGCACCCCACATCGAGCGCGCTCTGCCCGCGTCGTACGCCGGTGAGGTCGGCGAACGCCAACGCCAGCGGCTCGGAATAGCGACCCATGAACTGCCCGTACGCCGCCGTCGACACCTCGAAGCTCATGCCCCCGACGCTAGCCCTCACACTGACGGATGAAGGTGATGGGGCTAGCGGACGTCGGCCTCGGGCTTGAGCGCGCGACCCATGAAGCTTGCGAGCATCTCGCGCGGGTCCAGGCCGTGGTGCACGACCTGCACGACCTGCTCGGTGATGGGCAGGTCGACACCGGTGCGCTGGGCGAGCGCCAGGATCGACGAGCAGCTCTTCACTCCCTCGCAGGTCTGGGTCGCCTGGGCGGTGGCGTCCTCGATGCTGAGACCACGGCCGAGCCGCTCGCCAAAGCTGCGATTGCGCGAGAGCGGCGACTGGCAGGTGGCGACGAGGTCGCCGATGCCCGCGAGCCCGAGGAACGTCAGGGGTGAGGCACCGAGCGCGACTCCGAGCCGGGTCATCTCGGCCAGGCCACGGGTGATGAGCGCCGACTGTGCGTTCTCGCCGTAGTCCATCCCCACGGCCATGCCGTTGGCGAGCGCGATGACGTTCTTGACCGACCCGCCGATCTCGGTGCCGACGACGTCGGTGCTCCAGTAGGGCCGGAAGTAGGCCGTGGTGCTGGCATCTGCCAGGCGCTCCGCGATCGCCGGGTCCGAGCACGCGACGGTCGTCGCGGCCGGCTGCTGCTCGGCGATCTCGCGAGCCAGGTTGGGCCCGGACACCACGGCGACGCGCCCCGGGTCGATGCCGCTCACCTGCGCCGCGACCTGACTCATCCGCAGGGTCGTGCCGACCTCGATGCCCTTCATGAGCGAGACCAGGATCGCGTCGCGCGGCAGAACATCAGCCCAGGCGGCGAGATTGTCGCGCAGCGACTGGGCGGGCACGGCGAGCACGACAACCTCGGCATCGGTGAGCGCCTCGGCCGCATCGGCAGTGGCGCGCAACGACTCCGGCAGCCGGATTCCCGGGTGATAGCGAGGGTTCTCGTGCGTCGTCGTGATCGTCTCGGCCAGGTCGGGGTGCCGACCCCAGAGCAAGACCTCGTTGCCTGCGTCAGCGAGCACCATGGCGTACGCCGTACCCCATGAGCCGCTTCCCATCACCGCCATGCGCATCAGGCCCCACGCTCTCCTTCGCCCTCGATGACCGGCGTCTCCACGTCGGTCGCTGCTGCGTCCTGCGCGTCACGGTAGGACTTGAGGTCGAACCGTTCGGCAGGAGCAGTCTCCCCCCTGATGCCTTCGAGAAGGGCGGTGATCGCCGCGATGAGCCGATCGGTGGCCTCGTGCAGCGTCGCCGTGTCGAGCGGCCTGCCCCGCAGGTCGTCGAGGTCGACCGGCGGGCCGGCCGTGACCCGCATGGTCTTGCGAGGCAGGATCCGGAACTCCGTGCGATAGGGGCCGATCACCTCGTGGGCGCCCCACTGCGCGACCGGGATCAGCGGTGCGCCCGTCGTGAGTGCGATCCGCGCGGCTCCGGTCTTGCCCGACATCGGCCAGAGCCCGGGGTCACGGGTGATGGTGCCTTCGGGATAGACCACGACGCACTCCCCAAGCTCGACCGCGGCGATGGCAGCGCGCACGGCGACCGCCGCGTCGACGCTCTCGCGGTAGACCGGGATCTGGCCGGCCCCTCTGATGATCCGACCGATCACCGGGATCCGGAACACCGCTTCCTTCCCGAGGAAGCGCGGTGGCCGTCCGTTGTCGTAGAGGAAGTGGGCGCTCTCCAGAGGGTCGAACCACGAGATGTGGTTGGGGCACACCACGATTCCCTCTTGCGTACCGTCGGGATGCACCTGGGCATGCAGGTGCTCGACGCCACGCCAGTCGCGCTTGGTCCACAGCAGGAGTCCGGGGCGCAGCAGCGCGACGGCGAGGAGAAACCAGAAGCCGAGCTTCTTGCCGCTGCGGACCTTGGCCACCGTGCTCCTCTCCTTGCTCCGACGAGGTCGCCCGATCCTTGCCTCCCGGGCCACGCGGGTCCAGCGCGACACCGCTGATGAGACAGGATGTCTCACATGGCACCCGCAGACGCGCTCGAGTGGGTCGTGGTCGCGCCGGTGAAGCACCTGGACCGGGCGAAGACCCGGCTCTCGACCCGTGCGGCGGGTGAGCGCAGGGAGCTCGCCCTGGCCTTCGCCATCGACTCCGTGCGCGCCATCATGGCCGCGCCGGCCGTCATCTCCGTGGTGGTCGTCACTGACGACGCCGACGTCCGCACCGCCGTGGTCGCCCTCGGCGCGACCTGGTCGGACGAGGGTCCCGAGCCGGGCCTCAACCCCGCGATCATCTACGCCGCTGCCCAGGTGCGGCGCGAGCACCCGGAGGCCGGCGTCGCCGTCGTGGCAGCCGACCTGCCCGCCCTGCGGACCGAGGAGCTCAGCCGCGCCCTGACGGCCGCTGACGGCGTCGCCCGCGGGTTCGTGGCCGATGCCGCCGGCACGGGCACGACCACGCTCACTGCGCGACCGGGCGTCGACCTCGACCCGCGCTTCGGCCCTCGCTCGCGCGCGGCGCACGCGGCCTCCGGCGCCGTGGCCCTCGAGCCCGGCCCGGTGCCCGGTCTGCGACGCGACGTCGACACCGAGGTCGACCTCTGGGACGCCGGGCGTCTCGGCTTGGGGCGCGCGACGGCCGCAGTCGTCCACCTCGACGAGGCCTCCGACGCCACGGGTGCCGACGGTGTCTGACAGGGCCGACACACCGGTGACCACCGAGCTGTGGGCAACTGCCCGCGACCACGACCCCTCGACCTCCGCAGGCAGTGTCCTGCTCGACGACGGCAGGGCCTTGTCCTACACCGCCGATGCCTTCACCGCCGGTGGCCTCCTGCAACTGCGTTCCGGCCAGCGGGTGCGCCTGCGACTCGATGCCCCGCTGCCGCACGGGCGGGTCACGGCGATCACTCTCGCGACCTTCGACCTCCCCTGAGGTCACCGGTCTCGGCAGCAAAGCCGCCGGGCGGGCCGCGATCTGCCGTGGGCACGAACGCCTTCCTCGGCGGCAGTCTCGTCGACGTAGGCGACGAAGGGCCGGACCCTGAGGGGCCGGCCCTTCGTGTGTCTGACAGGTGTCTGACAGGTGTCTGACAGGTGGTGCGGACGCTCGCGCGTCGGGTGCGACTAGCGCTTGGCTGCGACCTTCTTGGCCGGTGCCTTCTTCGCGGGAGCGGCCTTCTTCGCGGGAGCTGCCTTCTTCGCGGCCGGAGCTGCCTTCTTGGCGGCCGGGGCTGCCTTCTTCGCGGGAGCTGCCTTCTTCGCGGCCGGAGCTGCCTTCTTGGCCGGAGCGGCCTTCTTCTTGCCGGCAACGACGATCTTGAACTCGGCACCGGCGCGGAACTTCGGCACCGAGGTGGCCTTGATCTTCACGGTCGCGCCGGTCTGCGGGTTGCGCCCCACGCGAGCGGCACGGTCGGCCTTCTCGAAGACGCCGAAGCCGCTGATCGCGACCTTGTCGCCCTTGGCGACGCTCCTGGTGATCTCGTCGACAATGGCCTCGATGGCCTCGCCGGCGAGCTTCTTGGTGATGTCGAGGCGAGCCGCGAGACGATCGACGAGCTCTGCCTTGTTGACGCTTTCAGCCACGGTGTTCCTCCGGTAGGACTGCCGGACCCACCGCCCGGCTCACACGGCAACCTAACCCTGCGAGCGGTCTCAGACGACGGAGGCGCGCCGGTCTAAACCGGTGTGTCGCAACGTTTTCTGGCGTGCCCTACGTCACCTTCGGTGATAGCGAAGCCCGAAAACCCCTGACAACGTGCCCGTGAGGGGGGAAATGGCCTTGAGATCCGGTGCGAACAGGGCCCGATAGCTCAGCCCGCGGTGGGCAGGAAGGACGGCCGGCGGGCCTCGAACGCGGTGATGTCGTCCTCGTGCTGCAGGGTCAGGCCGATGTCGTCGAGACCTTCGAGCAAGCGCCAGCGGGTGTAGTCGTCGACCTCGAAGGGGGCCGTGAGGTCGCCGACGCGGACCTCACGGGCCACCAGGTCCACGGTCACGGCGGTGGTGGGGTTCACCTCGACGGCGTCCCAGATCCGCTCGATGTCGACCTGCTCCACGACTGCGGTGAGCAGGCCGATCTTGCCGCTGTTGCCGCGGAAGATGTCGGCGAAGCGCGAGGACAGGACGGCGTGGAAGCCGTAGTCCTGCAGCGCCCAGACCGCGTGCTCGCGTGATGATCCGGTGCCGAAGTCAGGGCCGGCGACGAGGATGCTCACACCGGCGTAGGTCGGGTCGTTGAGGATGAAGTCGGGGTCTTTGCGCCAGGCGGCGAAGAGAGCGTCCTCGTAGCCATGGCGGCTGATCCGCTTGAGGTATTCAGCCGGGATGATCTGGTCGGTGTCGACGTTGCTGCGACGAAGCGGCAGCACGCGACCGGTGTGCACCGTGAACGTGTCCATGTGAATCGCTCCTGTGGCCGAGGGTCAGACCGACGCGAGGTCGGCGGGAGAGGCGAGGTGACCGAGGATGGCTGTGGCCGCCGCAACCTGCGGCGATACGAGGTGGGTGCGGCTGCCCGGACCCTGGCGTCCCTCGAAGTTGCGGTTGGACGTCGACGCGCTGCGGTTGCCGGGGGCGACCTTGTCGGCGTTCATCGCGAGGCACATCGAGCACCCCGCGTTGCGCCACTGCGCACCGGCGGCCTCGAAGACCTTGTCGAGGCCCTCGGCCTCGGCGGCGAGACGCACCCGCACCGACCCGGGCACGACGAGGGCGGTGACCCCGTCGGCCACCGAGCGGCCGTCGAACACTGCCGCCGCCGCGCGCAGGTCCTCGATGCGGCCGTTGGTGCAGGAACCGATGAATACCGTGTCGACCGTGATGTCCTTCATGGGCGTGCCGGCCGTGAGACCCATGTACTCGAGCGCCCGCTCTGCGGCGGTGCGATCGGTCGGGTCGCTGTAGTCGTCCGGCGAGGGCACGGTCGCCGAGAGCGGCACACCCTGACCGGGGTTGGTGCCCCAGGTCACGAAGGGTGCGAGCGTCGAGGCATCGATGCGTACGACCTTGTCGAACGTCGCGTCGTCGTCCGTGACCAGCGTGCGCCAGTAGTCGACCGCGGCGTTCCAGTCGGCACCCTGGGGCGCGTGCTCGCGGCCCTCGAGGTAGTCGAATGTGGTCTGGTCAGGAGCGATCAGACCAGCGCGGGCACCCGCCTCGATCGACATGTTGCACACCGTCATCCGGGCTTCCATCGACAGGGAGCGCACCGCCTGACCGCGATACTCCAGGACGTAGCCCTGGCCCCCGCCCGTGCCGATCTCCGCGATGACCGCGAGGATCAGGTCCTTGGCGGTGACGCCGGGGGGCAGGTCGCCGTCGACCTCGATCGCCATGGTCTTGAACGGCTTGAGCGACAGGGTCTGCGTGGCGAGCACGTGCTCGACCTCGCTGGTTCCGATGCCGAACGCCAGCGCACCGAAGGCACCGTGAGTCGCGGTGTGCGAGTCACCGCACACGACTGTCATGCCGGGCTGGGTCAGCCCGAGCTGCGGACCGACCACGTGGACGATGCCCTGCTCGATATTGCCGAGGCTGAAGATCGTCACAGCGAACTCCGCCGCGTTGGTGCGCAGCGCATCGACCTGGGCCCGGGAGATCGGGTCGGCGATCGGCTTGTCGATGTCGAACGTCGGGACGTTGTGGTCTTCGGTCGCGACCGTGAGGTCGGGGCGGCGAACCGGGCGACCTGCGTCACGCAGACCGTCGAAAGCCTGAGCGCTGGTCACCTCGTGGATGAGGTGGAGGTCGATGTAGAGCAGGTCGGGCTCACCCTCGGTGCGGCGCACGACGTGCGCGTCCCAGACCTTCTCGGCCACTGTCTTCGCCATGGTTCCGCTCCTCGATCGACCGTGATTCGCGCTGTCGGCGCCAGGACTTGCCATCTCGTATGGTGAGACGGCAGTATCACGACATGGACAACACTAGCGGAGTCGGTGTTCTCGACAAAGCCGCGACCGTGCTCGGTGCCCTCGAGGCAGGCCCCCTCACACTGGCCGGACTGGTGCAGGCGACCGGCCTCGCGCGCCCGACGGCGCACCGGCTCGCGACCGCGCTCGAGCACCACCGCCTCGTCGCCCGGGATCTGCAGGGGCGCTTCGTGCTCGGCCCGCGTCTCGCCGAGCTGGCGACCGCGGCCGGCGAGGACCGGCTGCTCGCCGCGGCAGGCCCGGTGCTGACCGCGCTCCGGGACGCCTCGAGCGAGTCCTGCCAGCTCTATCGCCGACAGGGTGAGCAGCGCATCTGCGTCGCTGCCGCCGAGCGGCTCTCGGGCCTGCGCGACACGGTCCCGCTCGGCGCAGTGCTCACGATGCACGCCGGGTCCGCGGCGCAGGTGCTGCTCGCCTGGGAGGAGCCCGAGCGCATGCACCGCGGCCTCATGGGCGCGAAGTTCACGGCCACTACCCTGGCCGGGGTGCGACGTCGCGGTTGGTCGCAGAGCGTCAGCGAGCGCGAGATCGGAGTGGCCTCGGTGTCGGCTCCGGTGCGCGGCCCCGGTGGTCGGGTCGTCGCGGCAGTGTCGGTGAGCGGTCCCATGGAACGCCTCGGCCGCGCCCCCGGACGGTTGCACGCCCAGGCCGTCGTCACCGCCGCCGCCCGCCTCACCGAAGCCCTCCGCCGCAACGGCGGAGCCTGACCCCCGACCACAACCGGGATAGGTTCGGCGGCGAGCTGAGGAGCCGAGCACATGACGCTGAACGCCGCTGACCGCGACCCCTCCGTCGACCCCGGAGTCGACTTCTACCGCTTCGCCAACGGCGGGTGGCTCGACGCCAACCCGATCCCCTCGGGCTACGGCGCCTGGGGTGCCTTCGAGGAGATCCAGGTCCGCAACGAGTCGGTGCTGCACGACCTGCTCGTCCACGCGGCCGCGTCACCGTCGAACGATCTCGACTCGAAGCTCGGCGACTACTTCGCCGCCGGGATGGACACCGATGCCGTCGACGCCGCGGGCATCAGCGCGATCGAGCCGCTGCTCGCCGCGATCCGGGCCACGACGTCGTACGCCGATGTCCTCACCCTCCTGCCTCGAATCCACGGTGAGGGCGTGGATGCACTGTTCATGTGGGGCGTCACCGTCGATCACGACGACGCCTCGCGGTATCTGCTCTGGCTCGCGCAGGCCGGTCTCGGCCTGCCGGACCGCGACTCCTACGACACCGACAGCGAGGCAGCGGCAGCGCTGCGCGAGGCCTACGTCGCCCACGTCGCTGCACAGCTGGTCAACGTCGGTGCCACGACGGATGACGCCGCTCTCGTCGCGCCGGAGGTCCTCGCGTTCGAGACCCGTCTGGCGGCCGAGCACTGGCGTGCAGAGGAGCGCAGAGACCCCAGCAACACGCTCAACCGGCACGACCTCGCGGAGCTGCTCGCACTCGCGCCCGAACTCGACCTGCCGACGTACGCCAGCGCGATCGGTGCCCGCGACATCGCCTCGGTCAACGTCGCGAACCCTCGACTGCTGGCTGCCCTGCACGGGATCGTGGAGTCGACCGATCTCGCGACCCTGCAGGCCTATCTCACCTTCCACGTCGTGCGCGCCGTCGCGAGCGCGTTGCCCGCTGCGATCGAGCTCGAGTCGTTCTCCTTCTACGGCAAGCTCGTCGGAGGTCAGAAGGAGCAGAAGGACCGCTACAAGCGCGTCGTCGCAGCCCTCGGCTCCGACCTCGGTGAGGCACTCGGCCAGCGCTTCGTCGAAGAACGCTTCCCGCCCGAGGCCAAGCAGCGCGCTCAGGCGATGGTCGAGGGGATCCTCGAGGAGATGCGCCACTCGCTGCAGACCCGCGCCTGGATGACCGAGTCGACGCGCGAGCACGGGCTCGTGAAGCTCGACTCGCTCGGTGTGAAGATCGGCTACCCCGGCACCTGGCGCGACTGGTCGGGCCTGGAGATCACCCGCACGTCGTATGCCGCCAACCGACTCGCAGCCACGCGTTTCGAGCTCATGCGTCAGCTCGACAACCTGCAGAAGCCGGTCGATCCCGACGAGTGGGAGATGTCACCGCACGTCGTCAACGCCTACTACCACCCGACGCGCAACGAGATCGTCTTCCCGGCCGGCATCCTGCAGCCACCGATGTTCGACGCCACCGCCGACGACGCCGTGAACTTCGGTGCGATCGGCATCGTGATCGCGCACGAGATCACGCACGGGTTCGACGACTCCGGCCGCCGCTTCGACGCGACCGGAGCGTTCCGCGACTGGTGGAGCGAGGAGGACCAAGCGCACTTCACCTCGCTGGCCGATCGCCTCGTGGCGCAGTTCGACGACTACGTCGCGGTCGACAACGTGCACGTCAACGGCCGACTCACGCTCGGCGAGAACATCGCTGACCTCGGCGGTGTCGCCCTGGCGCAGCGAGCGCTGGCCCGGGTGAGCGCCGACAGTGCCGACATCGACGGGCTCTCCCCTGTGCAGCGGTTCTTCCTCGCGGCCGCGACGATCTGGCGCGGCCACACCAGCGACGAGCTCGCTCGCACTCTCGCGCAGGTCGACTCGCACAGCCCGCGACGGCTCCGGGTGCTTGGTCCGCTGTCGAACCTCGATGCCTTCCAGGACGCGTTCGCCCTTTCCGACGACGCCGCCTGGCTGCGCGCCCGAGCGGACCGCATCGAGATCTGGTGACCGCCCGGCGTACGTGCATCGGTCCGTGGCGAGTGCGGCTGAACCCAGAACGACGAAGGCCCGTCACTGGTGTGACGGGCCTTCGGACCACGTAGCCCCGACGGGATTCGAACCCGCGCTACCGCCTTGAGAGGGCGGCGTGCTAGGCCACTACACAACGGGGCCGTGGGTGCCGGCCCGACGAACTCCTGGCGAGAGGAGCGCCGGACCAGCAAGATCGAGACGCTACCCGAGTCGCCTCGCGTGCGCCACATTGCTCGGGCGCACGGTAGTGGGACTGGGTGATCGCAGCGATCAGCTGGGGTACCAGGACTCGAACCTAGACTAACTGAACCAGAATCAGTTGGGCTGCCAATTACCCCATACCCCAAGGCAACCGGACCTTGCGGGCCGGCAACGTCGAGAATGATAGCCCGACCCGCCACGGTGACCCAAACCAGGCGCGAGCCACCCCCACGCGACGCATCTCACACCCGCGAGCTGCTGCCCGAATCCTCGGTTGTGGAGGCGGAAGCAGCGGATTCGGGCAGTAACTCCGGCATGAGGTGGGCTGGTGGGGTCAGGTGAGGGCGGCGGCGAGGCGGGTGAGGGTGCGATCGCGGCCGAGGAGCTCGATCGACTCGAAGAGCGGCGGGGAGATCCGTCGTCCGCTCACAGCCACGCGCACCGGGCCGAAGGCCACCTTGGGCTTGAGGCCCAGACCCTCGACGAGGGCAGCGCGCAGCGCCGCCTCGATCTCGGTGTGGGTGAACGGCTCCACGGTCGCGAGCGCGTCGTGCGCCGCCTGCAGCGCCGGGCGCGCGTCGTCGGTGAGCACCCGCTCGCGGTCCTCGGATTCCATGCTGAACTGCTCCTCGGGCACGAGCAGGAAGGTGAGCTGCTCAGCGCCGGCGCGCAGGGTGTCCATCCGCTCCTGCACGAGGGGTACGGCCGCATTGATCACCGCCTGCTGGTGCTCGGTCGGCACCTTGTCGATCGCCCCGACCGAGTCGAGGTAGGGCAGCATCCGTGCGCCGAGGTCCTCGGCGCTCACGTGACGGATCCAGTCGCCGTTGATGGCCAGGCACTTCTTGGAGTCGAAGCGCGCAGGGTTGGGCTGCACCCGCGCGATGTCGAAGAGCGACGCCATGAGCTGTGGTGAGAAGAACTCGAGGTCGTCTCCCGGCGACCAGCCCAGCAGCGCGAGGTAGTTGAGCAGACCCTCGGGCAGGTAGCCCTGCTCGCGGTAGAGGTTGAGCGAGCTCTGCGGGTCGCGCTTGGAGAGCTTCTTGTTGCCCTCACCCATGACGTAGGGCAGGTGGCCGAAGCGCGGCGTGCTGCCGTCACCGACACCGATCGCCGCGAGTGCTTCATACATCGCGAGCTGGCGCGGGGTGGACGAGAGCAGGTCCTCGCCGCGCAGCACGTGGGTGATGCCCATGAGCGCATCGTCGACGGGGTTGACGAGAGTGTAGAGCGGCTCACCGTTGCCACGCACGATGACGAAGTCGGGCACGTGCTCGGCCGCGAAGGACACCTCGCCGCGCACGAGGTCGTCCCACGCCATCGCACGGTCGGGCATCCTCAGCCGCAGCACGGGAAGTCGGCCGTCGTCGCGCAACGCGCTCTTCTGCTCGTCGGTCAGGTGGCGGTCGGCGTTGTCATAACCCAGCTTGGCATCCTGGCCGGCAGCCTTGCGACGCGCCTCGACCTCGTCCGGCGTCGAGAACGACTCGTAGGCGAAGCCTCCGGCGAGCAGACGGGCGGCGACGTCGGCGTAGATGTCGAGCCGCTGGCTCTGCCGGTAGGGAGCGTGCGGGCCGCCGATCTCGGGCCCTTCGTCCCAGTCGAGACCCAGCCACCGAAGGGCTCCCAGCAGGTCGTCGTAGGACTGCTCGGAGTCGCGCGCAGAGTCGGTGTCCTCGATGCGGAATACGAAGGTGCCACCGGTGTGCCGGGCATAGGCCCAGTTGAACAGCGCGGTGCGCACCATGCCGACGTGCGGGTTGCCCGTCGGCGAGGGGCAGAAGCGCACCCGGACCGGCGACGAGCCGGTGGGCGGGAGCACCACCGGGTCGGCGGCAGGAACGGTCGTGTCAGTCACGCGTGACCACCCGGTTGGTGAGGGTGCCGATGGAGGAGATCGAGACGGAGACGGAGTCGCCCTCGACGAGCGGGCCGACCCCGGCAGGGGTGCCGGTGAGGATGATGTCGCCCGGGAGCAGGGTCATGACCTGGCTGATCCAGGCCACGAGCGACTCCACACCGAACACGAGGTCGGACGTGCGCGCGTCCTGGCGCACCTGGCCGTTGACGCGACCCGTGATCGCGAGATCGCTCGCGTCGACGTCGGTCACGATCCATGGGCCCAGCGGGCAGAACGTGTCGAAGCCCTTGGCCCGCCCCCACTGACCATCGCTCTTCTGCAGGTCGCGAGCCGTGACGTCGTTGGCGCAGGTGTAGCCGAGGATGACCTCGTTGACCCGTCGCGGCGGCACCTGGCTGCACAGCCGACCGATGACGATCGCGAGCTCGGCCTCGTGCTCGACCTGCTCCGACTGCGGTGGCAGGTCGATGCGGTCACCGGGACCGACCACGGAGGTCGAGGGCTTGAGGAAGATCATCGGCTCGAGCGGCACCTCGCCGCCCATCTCGGCCGCGTGCGCGGCGTAGTTCTTGCCGACCGCGATGATCTTGCTCGGCAGCACCGGCGCGAGCAGGCGTACGTCGGCGAACGCGACCGGCGGCCCTGCGGGCTCGAGCGGCCCGAACGGGTGCCCGAGCACGGGCGTCACCGTGGTGTCGTCACCGATCTCGCCATCGGGTCCGACCCCGTCGACCGTCCCGAACGTCACGACCCCGTCTGGACCTGCAAACCTCGCGATGCGCACGTCGTGAGACTAGTCGGTGAGAGCACCTGTCTCTGCCGGGCGGCCCGCCTTGAGCAGGCCGTACGCCACCGCATCCTCGAGCGCGAGCCAGGAGGCGGCGATGACGTTCTCGTGCACGCCGACAGTGGTCCACTCGTGCCTGCCGTCGGTGGTGCCGACGAGCACCCGGGTGACGGCGTCGGTGCCGGTGACGCCGTCAAGGATGCGCACCTTGTAGTCGATGAGCTCGAGTGCAGCGAGCTCGGGGAAGGCCGCGCTGAGGCCGGCACGCAAGGCGTTGTCGAGCGCGTTGACCGGGCCGTTGCCCTCGCCGGTGGAGACGATGCGCTCACCGCCGGCGTGCACCTTGACCGTCGCCTCGCTCACGACCGTGCCATCGGGCCGCTGCTCGACGATCGCGCGCCAGGACTCCACCGCGAAGTGACGACGCTTCTCCCCCGCCATCTCATCGCGCAGCAGCAGCTCGAACGACGCGTCGGCCGCCTCGAACGTCCAGCCCGCACTCTCGAGCGCCTTCACCCGCTCGACAACGCGACCGAGCACCGCGTTGTCGCCGGTGAGGTCGATCCCGAGCTCCCGACCCTTGAGCTCGACGGACGCGCGGCCGGCCATCTCGGTGACGAGGATGCGCATGTCGTTGCCGACGAGCTCAGGGTCCATGTGGTTGTAGAGCTCGGCATTCACTTTGAGCGCGCTGGCATGCAGGCCGGCCTTGTGCGCGAACGCAGAGACACCGACGTAGGCCTGGTGGGTGTTGGGAGGGAGGTTGGCGATGTCGGCGAGGGCGTGCGAGACGCGCACCATCTCGGTCAGCTTGCCCTCGGGCAGCACGCGCATGTCGAGCTTCGTCTCGAGGTTGCCGACGACGGCGAAGAGATCGGCGTTGCCGGTGCGCTCGCCGTATCCGTTGGCCGTGCACTGAACGTGGGTCGCGCCGGCCTCGACCGCAGCGATCGTGTTGGCGACCGCGCATGCGGTGTCGTCCTGGCAGTGGATGCCGATGCGGACACCGGAACGCTCGAGAACGTCGGTGACGATGCGGGCGATCTGGCTCGGCAGGGTGCCGCCATTGGTGTCGCAGAGGACTCCGACCGACATCCCCGCCTCGGCGGCGACCTTGAGCAGCGCCACGCCGTAGTCGGGGTCGTGCTGATAGCCGTCGAAGAAGTGCTCGCAGTCGAGGAACACGCGGCGACCGTTCGCGACGAGGTGCGCAACCGTGTCGCGCACCATGGCGAGGTTCTCCTCGGGCGTCGTGCGCAGCGCCTCCGCGACGTGGCGTACGTCGGACTTCGCGACGAGGGTGACCACCGGCGCACCCGAGTCCAGGAGTGCCTGCACCTGCGCGTCGTCCTCGACGGCGACTCCGGCCTTGCGCGTCGCGCCGAAGGCGACGAGCTGCGCGTGCTTGAGGTCGAGCTCGGTCGCGGCCCGGGCGAAGAACTCCGTGTCCTTGGGCATCGCTCCCGGCCAGCCGCCCTCGATGAAGGCGACGCCGAGGTCGTCGAGGAGCCGCGCGACCGCGAGCTTGTCGTTGACGGAGTAGGAGATGCCCTCGCGCTGGGCGCCGTCGCGCAGTGTCGTGTCGTAGACGTGGAAGGCGTCGGTCGTCATCGCGGGTTCCTCGGTTCTCGTCGTGCCGTTGTCATGGTTGGGAGCTCTTGCGGAGCAGTCGTCGTGCGGCGGTCGCAGCGGTCTGGGCATAGAAAAAGCCCCCCGCACGGGTGCGGAAGGCTGCGCGTCGGCGAGGATGTCGCAGACGCGCTAGGTAATGATCCCCGGGAAGCGCACGCCGCCAGGATGCCACACCGGTCCAGGGAATGGGCGCCCGGTCTCACCTGACGGACTCCCCGGGCGGATGTTGCCAGGATCGGAACGTAGGCTTCCCCGGTGGGCGACGAGGGGTGGGACGCTGAGATCGCGTCCGCGCGCGCGCAGGACGCTCTGGGGGTTGGCCCGCACGACGACACCGCTCCGCAGCCGGTGGTCGGCCACGACGCCGTGCCCCACCACACCGACGAGCCGCGGTTCAACGTCGTCGCGCTCGCGACGAGCGTGCTCGTCGCTGTCATCGCTCTTGCTGCGGTGGCCGGGTTCGGGCTGCTGCGTTCGTCCGCCGACGCCGCGACCACGGTCGACTCCTCGAGCTCGCCGAGCCCCGCGTCCGCGCTCCTCACCCCTGCGGCCACCGGGGCAGCTGACGCCACGGCCACCGGGGTCGCTGCGATGCTGCCCCCGTCGAAGCCCACGCTCGTGCTCGGCGACTCGCTCGGCCTCGTCGTCTATCCGTGGCTCGCCGACCAGCTGCCCGACCGCTATGTCTCCTACGAGTCGGAGGTCGGCCGGTCGACTCCCGACACCGCCAAGAAGCTGGCGACCCTGAGCAGCATCCCGCCGGTCGTGATCGTGAGCTCCGGCACCAACGACGGCTATGCCGCCGTGGTCGAGGAGTCGGCCCGCAAGATCCTCGACAAGCTCGGCCCGGAGCGCTGCGTCGTGTGGGTCGATGTCGTACGCCCCGATGCCATCGGCGACAGCGCGGGGGCGCTCAACGCAGCGATCGACCGCGCGACCGCCGGGCACTCGAACGTTCGCGTGCTGCGCTGGAGCGAGATGGTGGCGGCCCACCCGGAGTGGATGGCTGGCGACGGGATCCACCCCAACGAGGACGGCGCGAAGGCGCGCTCGGAGGCGTTCGCTGCTGCCGCCGCTGCCTGCTCACCACTCGATCCGACGGCACCGAGGGCCAAGCAGCAGGTGCTCCCGCAGAGCATCTTCTGGGGGCCGATCTCCGGTCAGTACACCGGCAAGGCATCGAGCTCCGGCGGCAACGGTGGCTCTACGTCGTCGCGATCGAGCGCGTCGTCGAGCCGCACCTCGAGCGCGTCGACCTCGTCGTCGACCTCGCACAGCAGCGCGGCGAGCGCTCCGGCTGCGACGCCCTCGGCGTCTGCGTCTTGGTCAACGTCGGCCGACCCCTCGAGCCCGTCGACGGCTGCCTCCGCCGGTGCAGGTGCCGTCGCCCCGAGCCCGACCTGACCGGTACGCGACCCGCCGCCGTTGCTGGACCGACGATCAGGCTGACTGGCCGGCGGGCGCGGCGCAGCGGAAACCGATGTGGCTCATGCCCGTGTCGATCATCTGTGGCCGTCGGGCCGCTGGTCGATAGCGCAGGCAATAGCTGTCGGCGCACAGGAACGAACCACCCTTGATGACCCGACGCGGCACCCGGAACTGCCGCTGCCGCGGGTCGAGGCTGTCCTCAGCGGTCCCGCCTCGTGGGTCGCGCGGTGCGCAGCAGGGCGCGACATCGGCGTGGCGCTTCTCGACGTACCAGTCCGAGGTCCACTCCCATACGTTGCCTGCCATGTCGGCGAGCCCGAACCCGTTGCGCGGGAACGAGTCCACGGCAGCCGTGGCACCGAAACCGGGCGCCGCTCGCCACGGGAAGTCGCCGTGCCAATGGTTGGCGAGCGCCTCCCCCGATGCCTCCGGGTCATCGCCCCAGGTGTAGTCGGCACCGTCAGCTCCGCCTCGTGCCGCCCGCTCCCACTGGGCTTCGGTCGGCAGCTTCAGCCCGGCCCAGGAGGCATAGGCCTCGGCGTCCTCGCGGGCCACGTGCACGACCGGGTGGTCACCGAGGACATCGATCCCGGTGCCGGGCCCGAAGGGATGACGCCACGACGCACCTGCCAGCCAGGTCCACCACTGGCTCAGGTGGCGCAGGTCGACCGGGCCCGAGGTGCCGGTGAACACCATCGAGCCGGGTACGAGGTTCTCCGCCGGCGCACCGGGGAAGTCGGCCGGGTCGATCGGGCGCTCGGCCACCGTGACATAGCCGGTCCCGGCGACGAACGCGGCGAAATGGGCATTGGTGACGGTCGTGCGCGCGAGATGGAAGTCGCTGACCTCCACCTCGCGCGCCGGCGCCTCCTCCGGGTAGTGCGTGTCGGACCCCATCCGGAAGGTGCCACCGGGGATCGCGACGAGGTCGAGCACGGTCATGCGCTGGGCAGGCCCGCCTGCAGCTTCGCGAGCGCCTTGGAGATTCCGAACGTGGCCGGCTTCTGCACCGGCGGGAACTCCACCATCGACATCGCCATCTGCGCCACGAATGCCTGAGCCGGCACCAGCAGGAAGGCGTGGTCGAGCATCCAGTCCCAGTAGGTGTTGGACGTGAAGTCGGCACGCTCGTAGGGATCGGTCCGCAGGTTGAAGATCTTCGGCACCCGCAGCTCGGTGAACGGCTCGGCCCACACCTGCAGGGTGCCGGCGACCCGCTGCTCCATGAAGGTCATCTTCCAGTTGTCGTAGCGCACCGCGAGCAGGTCGCCGTCGTCGCTGACATAGAAGAAGAAGTTGCGCGGGCTCGCCTCAGCCTCGCCGGTGAGATAGGGCAGCTGGTTGTGCCCGTCGAGGTGAACCTTGAACTCCGTGCCGCCGAGGTCGGCGCCGGCCTTGAGCTGCGCGGCAATGTCGGGGACCCCGGCAGCAGCGAGCAGCGTGGTGAACCAGTCGTTGTGGGTGACGATGCCGTTGAGCACGGTGCCGGACTCGATGTGCCCGGGCCAGCGCACCACCGCCGGCACCCGGTAGGCGCCTTCCCAGTTGGTGTTCTTCTCGCCCCGGAACGGCGTCGTGCCGGCATCCGGCCACGAGTTCATGTGCGGGCCGTTGTCGGTGGAGTAGATGACGATCGTGTCCTCGGCAAGTCCGAGCTCGTCGAGCAGCGCGAGCAACTCACCGACCTGCTTGTCATGGTCGATCATCGTGTCGTGGTAGCCCGACTGCCAGCGGCCGGCCTGCCCGCGGCTCTCCGGCTTGGTGTGGGTGCGGAAGTGCATGTGCGTGGAGTTGAACCACAGGAAGAACGGCGTCTGCTCTGCCGCCTTGTCGCGGATGAAGCCCGAGGCCGCCTCGATGAACTCGCCGTCCACGGTCTCCATGCGCTTCTTGGTCAGCGGCCCGGTGTCCTCGATGCGCTGCGTGCCGCCGGCGTTGGCCCAGGTGTGGAGCACGCCTCGCGGTCCGAAGTTCGCCCGGAAGTCCGGGAAGTCCTCAGGTGTCGGATAGTCGTCGAGCTCGGGCTCCTCCTCCGCGTTGAGGTGATAGAGGTTGCCGAAGAACTCGTCGAACCCGTGCACTGTCGGCAGGTGCTCGTCGCGGTCACCGAAGTGGTTCTTGCCGAACTGTCCCGTGGCGTAGCCCTGAGCCTTGAGCGCCGTCGCGATGGTCGGGGTGTCCGCGTGCATCCCGAGCGCAGCACCGGGGAGGCCGACCTTGGTCAGGCCGGTGCGGATGGGGTTCTGAGCGGTGATGAACGCCGCTCGCCCGGCGGTGCAGCTCTGCTCGCCGTAGTAGTCGGTGAAGCGCGCTCCCTCGTCGGCGATCCGGTCGATGTTGGGCGTGCGGTAGCCCATGAGGCCGTCGCTGTAGCAGCTCAGGTTCGAGATGCCGATGTCATCTCCCCAGATGACCAGGATGTTCGGCTTGCCGGCAGGCATGTGTCTCCCTCGTGGGAGCATGGGTGGCGTACGGCGAGGCTAGGACATCGGAGCAGTACACGCCCGGGTAACGGCTGATGCTGTGACTGCTGGTCAGGCCTCGACGAGGGTGTGCCGCCAGTGGTGGGCGTCCTCGGCCCGACCGGTCTGGATGTCGAGCAGCGCCTGACGCAGGCGCATGGTCACCTCGCCCGAGGTCCCCTCACCGACGGTCCACGAATGCTCCGCGCTCTTCACGGTGCCGACCGGCGTGATGACCGCGGCGGTGCCGCAGGCGAATACCTCGGTGAGCTCGCCGGAGGCATTGCCCTCGCGCCACTCCTCGATCGAGATCCGACCCTCCTCGGCGCCGAAGCCGAGGTCTTTGGCGAGGGTGAGCAACGAGTCGCGCGTGATGCCCGGCAGCAGCGCACCGGACAGCTCAGGGGTCACGATACGGGCGTTTTCCCCTGTGCCGTATACGAAATAGAGGTTCATGCCCCCCATCTCCTCCACCCAGCGGTGCTCGTGCGCGTCGAGCCACACGACCTGGTCACAGTCCTGGGCAGCTGCCTGCGCCTGGGCCATCAGCGACGCGGCGTAGTTGCCGGCGCACTTGGCCTCGCCAGTGCCTCCCGGCGCGGCGCGGACGTATTCCGTCGAGAGCCACACCGACACGGGGTGCACGCCGCCGGAGAAGTAGGCGCCGGCCGGCGAGGCGATGAGCACGAAGAGGTAGGAGTTGGCCGGGCGCACGCCGAGACCCACCTCGGTCGAGAACATGAACGGGCGCAGGTAGAGCGACTTCTCTGGGTCGTCCGGGACGTACGCCGAGTCCTGCTGCACGAGCGCCTCGAGCGCACCGAGGAAGAGCTCCGCGGGCAGCCCCGGCATCGCCAGCCGCGCCGCCGAGCGCTGGAACCTTCGGGCGTTGGCCTCAGGGCGGAAGGTCGCGATCGAGCCGTCGGGCAGCCGATAGGCCTTGAGCCCCTCGAAGATCGCCTGGCCGTAGTGCAGGACGTTGACGGCCGGGTCCATCGGGATGGCGGCGTAGGGCACGAGTGCGGCGTCATGCCAGCCCTCGGCCTCGGTCCAGGCGATGGTGACCATGTGGTCGGTGAAGACCCGGCCGAAGCCGGGGTCCTCGAGCAGGGCGGCGACCTCCTGTGCGGAGCGCGCGGTGGTGGAGGGAGTGCGGGTGAACGTCGTCGTCGACATGGCGTGAAGGTACCTCTCAGAGCGGGTGGATGCGGGCGACGGGGCCCGATCCAGCCGTGGAGCCGGCTGGATCAGCCGGCTACTCGCTCCGTGAGCGCATCACCGACCTGCGAGGTGGAACGGGTCGCCGAGCCGCGCGACACGAGGTCGGCCGCCACGGCGGCCTCGACCTCCGCCGCGGCCTTGTCCTCGCCGAGGTGGTCGAGCAGCATCGCGACCGACAGCACCGTGGCGGTCGGGTCGGCCTTACCCTGGCCCGCGATGTCGGGGGCGGAGCCGTGCACCGGCTCGAACATGCTCGGGTGCACGCGACTCGGGTCGAGGTTGCCGCTCGCCGCGAGGCCGATGCCGCCGGCGATCGCGGCACCGATGTCGGTGATGATGTCGCCGAAGAGGTTGTCGGTGACGACGACGTCGAAGCGCTCGGGGTGGGTGATGAAGAACATCGTCGCCGCGTCGACGTGGCAGTAGTCGGTGGCCACGCCCGGGAACTCCGCGGCCACGGAGTCGAATACCCGCTGCCACAGGCCGCCGGAGTGTACGAGGACGTTGGTCTTGTGCACGAGCGTCACCTTGTTGCGGCGACGGGTCGCCCGGGCGAAGGCGTCGCGCACGATGCGTTCGACGCCGTAGGCCGTGTTGATGCTCTCCTCGGTCGCCACCTCGTGCGGCGTGCCGATGCGCAGGTTTCCGCCGGCGCCGGCGTAGGGGCCCTCGGTGCCCTCGCGGCACACGACCATGTCGATGTGCTCGGGGCCTTTGCCGGCCAGCGGGGTGGTGACGCCGGGGAACAGCTTCACCGGGCGCAGGTTGACGTGGTGGTCGAGCGCGAAGCGCAGACGCAAGAGCAGCCCGCGCTCGAGCACGCCAGGCGGCACGCTCGGGTCGCCGACCGCGCCGAGCAGGATCGCGTCGCTCTGGCCGAGCTCCGCGAGCACCGAGTCGGGCAGCACCTCGCCGGTCGCGTTGTAGCGTCGGGCGCCGAGGTCGTACTCCATGCGCGCGAACGTGATCCCGTGACGGGCGGCCACGGCGTCGAGGACCTTGAGTCCCTCGGCCACGACCTCGGTCCCGATCCCGTCACCAGGGACAACGGCGAGGTTGTAGTGCGTCGACATGCCCAGCAGCGTAGGGCCGCGTCCCACCATCCGACACTGCCGTCTCAGATTCCGAGACGCCACGGCGTGCCGGGAGCTCGTCGGGAAGATGGCTTTGCTACCCTCGGGGTGATGTCACACGTAGCCCTGCTCCTTAGCGGCCGCAGCGAGGCCTAGACCGGCTTCCTCGCTGCGGGGTGCTGGCGTGCCGGTCGATCGTCCGATCCCGGCCCCCACCCCACCCAGCGAGGACCTCGTGACCAGCAACAGCTACGACGTACGCAACGCCCAGACCCCGTCTTTGATGGCCTGGCGCCGCTACTCCCCCTTCACCCCGGTCGACCTCGTCGACCGCACCTGGCCCGGCAAGGCCATCACCCAGGCGCCGCGCTGGTGCGCGGTCGACCTGCGTGACGGCAACCAGGCCCTCATCGACCCGATGACCCCCGCGCGCAAGATGCGGATGTTCCAGCTGCTCGTGCAGATGGGCTACAAGGAGATCGAGGTCGGGTTCCCCTCCGCGTCGCAGACCGACTTCGACTTCGTGCGCCAGCTCGTCGAGGGCGGCCACATCCCCGACGACGTCGTGATCCAGGTGCTGACGCAGGCGCGCGAGCCCCTGATCGAGCGCACCTACGAGTCCATCGCCGGTGCCCCGCAGGCGATCGTGCATCTCTACAACTCCACCTCGACGCTGCAGCGTCGTGTGGTCTTCGGCCTCGACCGAGACGGCATCAAGGACATCGCCGTCCACGGCGCACAGCTCGTCCGCAAGTACGCCGAGAACCTCACCGGCACCGAGGTCTACTTCGAGTACTCCCCCGAGTCGTTCACGGGCACCGAGCTCGAGTTCGCCGTCGAGGTCTGCGACGCCGTCTTCGATGTGTGGGAGCCGACACCCGAACGCAAGGCGATCGTCAACCTACCGGCGACCGTGGAGATGGCGACGCCCAACGTCTACGCCGACGCCATCGAGTGGATGCACCGCAACCTCGCGCGTCGCGACTCCCTCGTGCTGTCGCTGCACCCGCACAACGACCGCGGCACCGGGGTGGCCGCTGCCGAGCTGGGCTACCTCGCCGGCGCCGACCGCATCGAGGGCTGCCTGTTCGGCAACGGCGAGCGCACCGGCAACGTGTGCCTGGTGACACTGGGCATGAACCTCATGAGCCAGGGCGTCGACCCGCAGATCGACTTCCGCGACATCGACGAGATCCGTCGCACGGTGGAATACTGCAACCAGCTGCCGGTCAACGAGCGGCACCCCTACGGCGGCGACCTGGTCTTCACGGCCTTCTCCGGCTCGCACCAGGACGCGATCAACAAGGGCCTGGCGTCGATGCAGCGCGATGCCGACGCGGCGGGGGTCGCGATCGACGACTTCCGGTGGGAGGTCCCGTATCTGCCGATCGACCCGTAGGACGTGGGTCGCACGTACGAGGCGGTCATCCGGGTCAACTCGCAGTCGGGCAAGGGCGGCGTCGCCTACATCATGAAGTCCGAGCACAAGCTCGACCTGCCACGTCGGCTCCAGATCGAGTTCAGCGCGGTCGTGCAGCGGGTGACCGACAGCGAGGGCGGCGAGGTCACACCGGCCGCGATGTGGGACTACTTCCAGGACGAGTACCTCCCCAACCCGGCCGCGCCGTGGGGCCGCTTCGCGCTGCGCAGCATCGCGCAGGACTCGACGGTCGACGGTGCCACCAACGTGCGCGTGGTGCTGTCCGACAACGGCATCGACGCCGACCTCGAGGGCACCGGCAACGGTCCCGTCGCGGCCTTCTGCGACGCGCTGGCGTCGCACGGTGTCGACGTACGCGTCCTCGACTACACCGAGCACGCGATGTCGTCCGGTGGCGACGCTGCTGCGGCGTCCTACCTCGAGTGCGCCGTCGGCGGCCGGGTGCTCTGGGGTGTGGGCATCGACCCCTCGATCGTCACGAGCTCGCTCAAGGGCATCGTCAGCGCCGTGAACCGCGCCGAGCGCGACGCGACCGCCTGATCCAGCCCTCTCGTTCAGGGCCCGAGTCCCTGCCCCAGCTGGCTTGCATGGCCCGGCCTTGACGACAGCGAGGGCGGGGACTCGGTCGTTGTCCGGGCGCGCTGTCGGTGCGCGCGCCTAGGGTCGGCGCATGGCTACCCTCCGTGCTCCGTTCACCATCACCGCCCGACCTTCCTCGGCTGACCTCGGCAGCGAGCTGCCGGTGGTCGGGCTGACGGTGTTCGACAAGGCCTTCGACAGCGAGGCGCTGGTCGGCACCAGCGTCGTGCACATGGTGTCCGCGCTCGGCGCGAGCGGGCCGTTGGCGTATGTCGCGATCGAGCGCGTCGACGCCACCCTCGACGGGCGCACCGGCACCTTCGCGCTGCGCCACGTCGGCACGATCGTCGACGGCGTGCCGACCCTCGACCTGAGCGTGGTCGAGGGCTCGGGCACCGGAGACCTGCTGGGGCTCACGGGCTCGGGCACCATCGAGCACACCGGCGCCGGTGCACATCTCGACCTCGTCTACGCCCTGGTCTGACGGTGTTCGACGCGCGGCGCTGACGCAGGCGCCGTAGGGCGACGACGCGCAGGACCGCTCACCGAGCGGCCCACGCGGCGAGCGCCTCGGCCTCCTTGTCGGGGTCGATGCCCATGCCCGCACGCGCCTGTGGCGCGGTGCCAGCGGCGTCGACCTCGCGGACCCAGTCCCACGCGTCCGCGACGGTCTCGTGCAGCGGGCGCACCTGAAGGCCCCACTCGAGCGCGCGTCGGACGTCGCTCGTGTGCAACGCGTTCATCTCCCCGTCGTCGACCGGCACCCAGACCGGTAGCTCGGTCCACGGCTCGATGCCGCGGCCCAGCACGAACTCGGGCTCGACCCACACCAGCCGGGCGTCGGAGCCGGTCACCCGCATGCAAGCATCGAGCAGGTCGGACATTGTCGCGTGGCCCACGGGCGAGACCACGTCGACCGGGCCGGTGCGCCCCGCGAGCGCCGCGTCGAGCCCGAGGCGAGCGAGATCGCGCGCGTCGACGTACTGGATCCCGAGACCGGCGGGCCCGGGCGCGAGCACGTCACCGCCCCGTGCTAGTCGGTGCAGCCACCACGGCAACCGCCCGACGTTCTCGCGCGGCCCCAGGATCAGCCCGGCCCGCAGGTGAACGACCCGGTCCGCGCCCAGCTCGCGCTCGAGGGCCAGCTCGGCACCGCGCTTGTCGGCTGCGTAGTCGGTCAGGTCGGCGTCCGGGTCGGCGGCGGTCAGGGGCGCCGACTCGTTGCCGCCCCGCGGGATCGGCCACTCATAGACCGACCTGCTCGAGACGTAGACCCATCGACCGGTGCGCGCGGCCAGCGCCCGGCCCGCGTCGCGGGCGACGCACGGCGCTCCCGACCAGGTGTCGACGACCACGTCGAAGCGGGCGTCGCCGAGCCGGTCGAACGCACCGTCCTCGGTGCGGTCGAGCACCACGGCGTGCGCACCGGGCTGCGGCAGGCCGCTGCGCCCACGGTTGGCGACGGTGACGTCCCAGCCGCGCGCCAGCGCGTCCGCGACGACTGCGTGTCCGACGAACTGCGTACCCCCGAGCACCAGCAACCTCATGGGCCGAGCGTCGTACGCAGGGGGCGGGCACCGCGAGCACTTCAGCCACGGGCGGAACCCCCTGCTCGGACTGATCGTGTGGCTGTTTCCGAGGCGCGGAAGCAGCCACACGATCAGTCTGAGCAGGGGGTCTAGGGTCGGATGCGTGGCTGACTCCGCACTGCTCGCTCGTACGTTCGACCTCGCGCTTCAAGCGCGCGCCGCCGGAGACCACCCGTTCGGGGCGCTGCTCGCGGTCGACGGGGTCGTCGTCGCCGAGGCGCTCAACCGGGTGACCACCTCGCGTGACATGACGGCGCACGCGGAGACCGAGCTCGTGCGCGTGCTCGAGCGCGACCACCTGCTCGACCATGTGCTCGGAGGGGTCGTCTACGCGTCGTGCGAGCCGTGCCCGCAGTGCGTCGGCGCAATGTTCTGGGCCGGGGTCGGCCATGTGGTGTACGGACTCTCTGCCGCGCGCCTCAATGCGCTCGCCCCTGCGCCCGACGGCTCGGTGCACGGCTTCACCATCCGGGCCGCCGAGATCGGCGCCGCCGCCGTGCCGCCGATGCGCTTCGAGGGCCCCATCGACGAAGACACCGCCGCGCAGGTGCACGACGGCTTCTGGACCTGACCCCCCACACCCAGTGCGTGATCTTGGTCGTGTGGTCGCTTCCCACGCCCGGAAGCGACC
>JANXWJ010000177.1 GCA_025351185.1 Candidatus Nanopelagicales bacterium | reverse complement strand
GTCGGCGCTCGGGGTCAGCCTGCTCGTCGCAGGCACGGTGGCCGCGCCCGCCGAGGCGGTCGGCTGCCAGGCGACACCGACCCTGCTCTCGCGTACGGCGATCTCCAACCTCGCGCTGCCCGGCGGTGCCACCGTGCGGATCTGGGACACCGGCAACCTCGCGAACGACCTCAACGAGGTGCGCCTGTCCGTCGTGCGCATCCCCGCAGGTTCGCTGACCCCGGCCGTGATCACCTCACCGACCGTCGCGCGTGCCGCGACACCGCTCTCCATGGCGCAGCGAGACGGGCGTGCGGTGGTCATCATCAACGGCCAACACTTCAACCCGACCGTCGGCGGCATCCCGGAGAAGTCCGAGATCGTCGGCGGCGTGCTGCGCAAGGGCAACGCCGCAGCCGAGATGGACCTCGTGGCCTACGGCGCGAGCAAGACTCTGGCCTGGACCCAGAGCAGCACCAAGGGATCTGTGTCGTCGGTCCGCGGCCGGATCGCCTTCGGAGCACTCAACTGGCAGGCGCTCTCGACCGCCGGTGTCAGCGTCTATGACTCGGCGTGGGGCACGCGGGCGCACCCCTACGGACCTCGCACGGTCGTCGTGACCAACGGCACCGTCCGCGGCTTCCTCGCCGGCTCGCGCGGGGCCGGTCGCCCCGGCGCCGGCCAGCAGTTCCTCACGGCACCCGCCGGCTCGATCGGCACCGCGCTGGCCAAGCTGCGCGTCGGCGATGCGGTGTCGGTGCGTACGGCGCCGTCCGGCTATCAGCTCGACGACGGCATCTTCCCGCACCACCCGATCGGGCGCCCGACCGCACTTCTCGGCGTCGGCGGCGCGATCGTGCGCGACGGCGTCATCATGGCCACCTGCGGCGCACGCGACGAGCAGCTCCGACCGCGCTCGGCCTTCGGCTGGCTCACCAACGGCGACATGATCGTCGTCACGGCGTCGGGCCGCGCGACCGTCAACGGCACCCGCTTCGGTGGCGCCACCGTGCACCAGTTCGCGATGCTCCTGCGGCAGCTCGGAGCGCGTACGGCGATCAACCTCGACGGTGGCACCTCGACGACGCTGCTCGTCCGCAGGACCGTCGGTGGACCGCTGCTCCGACTGGACCGCGGCCTTACCGAATACATGCGCCCCGTCGCCGACTCCCTGGTCTTCCGCGCCTGACCGGCCCGCGCGACCGCCTTCCCAACAGCGAGGACGCCTGCTCTCGCACGTCCCGCCGTGGGGCATAATGAAGATCGCGGTCTCCCCAGGTGCCCGCTCGCGCGGGTGTAGTTCAATGGCAGAACATCAGCTTCCCAAGCTGACAGTGCGGGTTCGATTCCCGTCACCCGCTCCACTGAGGTCACCGCGGTTATCCGCGCCCGCGACAACAGGAGACCTCACACGGAGGACGGTCGGCGCCAGACCCCGCTTCGCAACCGACCCGCCCTCAGCGGCGCGCGTTCGGCTGAACGTGCTGGTCTCGACCTGCGGGCGCGAGTGGGGTCCCCGGATAGCCCGGTCAGAAGTCCGCTTCGACGATGTCGGACCAGAAGGGCACGCGTCTGGGCTGCGCGGCTCCAGCCGAGGAGCGTCGGCTGAACTCCCAGTCGAACCAGTCGAGCAGGTTCTGGCCGTAGTAGATGACGTCGGCCTGATAGCAGGACAGCACCGGGGTTGCCCGCCTCGGCGGGGACCGTCGGCACGTACCAGTGGGAGTAGAGCGGCGCCAGCGGCGGGACCGACCGGAGCTGCTCCGCTGCGACAGCGAGCGCGTCCGCCATAGGAGACGGCCGGTCAGGCCAGCCCGGCAGCCGCAGAGAGTTGTGCTCCACGTCGAACAGCAGTCCGTCCACTGGCCAGGCCACGCGACCCCGAAGGTCCTCCTCGGACCCGTGCCGCCAGTCCGGCCACCGGCGGTCGTCGCCGAGGGGCAGCGCGAGCGTCAGCAGCAGTCGGTGGTCGGGGGCAAACACGAACCTGTACCGCGCCTCGATGCTGGCGAGCTCCTTGCCCGACAGCCCCCCGTCCAACCGCGCGCCGCTCGCAGCCAGCGCCGCTTCCAGCCGTGTCGCGAGCTCCCCCTGGTCGTCCACGGGGTCATCGTGCCGGACCTCGTCCCGGTGGCGGTCATAGAGCTAGCGCTTGTCTCAACATGTTGCCCTGGCCTCCAGCGTGCGCACGGCACCAGCACTTGCCGCCCCAGGGCCGGGAGGACCCCGTGCGGGCCGCGGGTCGATACCAGCACTACAAGCCGAACCTGCAGCAGCAGGTTGGGCATGAACGGTTCGTTTCGCCGCGCGAGTTAGCCCCGTTTCCGTCGTTCGCTCCGCCCAGCCCTCGTTCCGTCAGGCTCGAGGACGCTCGTTGCTGGCCGCCGCGTGCGAAACCACATCGGTACGTGCCGCGTTCGGTCTCCGCCCTCCGCTAGCGTCCGAGACGCACAACGAGCAGTGGGGTACGACGTGACCGAACAGGCGTGGCACCAGGCAAGGCTGATCCCGACGTCGGGCATCAACGGCGCGGAGGAGCAGGAGCGACGCGCTACGTCAGCTCTGCTCGCGGTCATGTGCGCGGTCAAGGAGTTCGGCCGCGTCCTCACCCAGCGCTATGGCGCCCCGGCCGGGACCCTCGAGACGTACATCGAGGTCCCGTTCATGCTCGGCGAGCAGAGGATCTACCCCGACGGGCTGATTCGCGTCCCGCGGCAGCAAGACGTGGACGGCGCTGGTCGAGGTCAAGACCGGGACGAACGCGCTCGCCGTCCCCCAGTTGGAGAACTACCTCGACGTCGCCCGCGAGCAGGGCTTCGACGCGCTGATCACCATCTCCAACGAGATCCCTGCGATCGCAGGCACCCACCCCACCAAGGTCGACAAGCGCAAGCTTCGCAAGGTCGCTCTGCACCACCTGTCCTGGTCGCAGGTCCTCTCTGAGGCGGTCCTGCAGAAGGAGGTCCGCGGCGTCGCCGGCCCCGACCAGGCGTGGATCCTCGGCGAGCTGATCCGCTACCTCGAGCACCCTCGCTCCGGTGCTCTGGAGTTCGAGGACATGGGCGAGAGCTGGGTCCCCACCCGCGATGCGATCGCCACTGGCACGCTGCGAGCCGCCGACAAGGGAGTGCCCGAGGTGGCCTCGCGGTTCGACGCCCTCATGACGTTCACCTCTCTGCGCCTGGGGCGGCAGCTCGGGATCGACGTGACGCCGCAGCTGTCGCGCCGGGAGCTTGCCGAGCCCTCCCTGCGCACCCAGTCCCTCGTGGCCTCGCTCGTGTCGAGCGGTCAGCTCACCGGCACCATCCGGATCCCTGACACCGTCGGGCCGCTGTTCGTCACCGCTGACCTGCGCGCCGGCCGAATCACCTGCCACGTCGACGTCGACGCCCCACGCGAGGGACGCCCGACCACCCGGGTGAACTGGCTGGTCCGCCAGCTCAAGGACGCGCCCGACGCCGTGCGAGTGGAGGCGTTCGTCGCTCATGGTCGCGGCAGCTCGGCCGCAGAGCTGCTCAAGGTGGTGCGCGAGAACCCCGCCGCGCTGCTCACGGAGCCGGGCAAGGAGCTGCGGTCCTTCCGCGTTGCCGTTTCGACACCGCTCGGTTCGAAGCGGGGACGCGGCCGCGGCTCGTTCATCGACTCCGTCCTGGACGCAGTCGACGCGTTCTACTCCGACGTCATGCAGAACCTTCGCGCCTGGTCCGCGAGCCCGCCGCGGCTGCGAGCAGACGGAGACCGCGCCATGGTCGAGGAGCAGGACGTTGCAATGCCGCTCGTGTCCACGGCCCTGTCGAGCCAGGACGGCGCCGAGTCCGTCGATGGCACGGACCGCGAGTTCCAGGTTCCCGAGACGTCCGTCGGTGCCGATCAACCCGCACGAGACGATGCCGTTGCCGACACCCCTGCCGTTGTTCCGGCCGGGTCCGTCACGGGAAGCGAAAGCCCGGATCCGCGGTCGGGTGCAGAGGTGGGTTCAGAGTCTGAACCCACCAAGAGCGGTAACCCGAGTTACCGGTAAGTCTGACCACCGCTTTCCGCCATTCCAGACCAGTGACAAACCAGGTAAATACAGTTACCGTAAATCTAGTTACCGCTTTCGCGAGCGTGAGGAGGTGCCATGGACCGCCCCGACGACCTGTTCGACCGGACCCGCGAGTGGGACCAGCTCGACGAGTTCGCCTCCGGCACCGCCCCGGGCCTGCGCGTCGGCGTCGTGTCCGGCCGCCGCCGCCAGGGCAAGAGCTTCCTGTTGCGCCGCGTCGCCCGCGCCGCCGACGGCCTCTACCACCAGGCCCAGGAGCTCGAGCGCACCCAGGCGCTGGACCGCTTCGCCGACGACGTCGCCCGCACCCTCGGCCTGCCCGCCGGACAGCTGCGCTTCACCGACTGGGAGCTCGCGCTGCGCACCGCACTGGGCTACCCCGCACGGGGCGAGACCGACCTGCCGCGCAGCACCCCCGCCGGACCGCGCCGCCTGCTCGTCCTCGACGAGCTGCCCTACTTGCTGTCCCACTCCCCCGAGATCCCCAGCGTCCTGCAGGAGATCTACGACGAGGCACGCGACGCGAACGTGCCCGCCGCGTGCGTCATCGTCTGCGGGTCGAGCCTGTCGATCATGACCGAGCTGCTCTCGGGCACCAAGCCGCTGCGCGGGCGCGCCCAGCTCTCCATGACCGTGTCCCCCTTCGACTTCCGCACCGCCGCGCAGTACTGGGACGCCACCGACCCCGACCTCGCCTACCTGCTGCACACCGTGTTCGGCGGCACCGCCGGCTACCGCCCGCTGGTTGACGCGCCACCCACAAGCGCCGCCACCTTCGGCACCTGGCTGGCCCGCAACGTCCTCAACCCCGCGCACGCCCTCTACGGGGAGAAGGACTACCTGCTGCGCGAGGACAGCCGCATCAGCGACAAGCAGCTCTACAACTCGATCCTGTCCTCGGTCGCCTCCGGCAACCACAGCCTCGCCGACATCGGCGCACCCCTGGCCCGCACCCGCGACGCGCTGCGATACCCGATCAACATCCTCGAGACCGCAGGCTTCCTGCTCAAGGTCGACGACATGACCAACCTGCGCCGCTCGCTGTACTTCCTCGCCGACCCCATCGTGCGGTTCTCCGAGGTCGTCATCGAGCCCTACCGCCCCATGCTCGAGGAGGGCGCGTCCGCGGAGGTGTGGAAGCTGGCCGCGCCCGCGTTCTCCAGCCGGATCCTCGGCCCGCACTTCGAGCACCTCGCCCGGGTCTGGACCGAGCGGTACTCCGGGGACCGCTGGGGCGGCACCGCCCTGGGCCAGGTCGGCCCCGGCACCATCAACGACCCGGCCGGCAAGGCCCAGCACGAGCTCGACGTCGTCGCGGTCCCCCGGGGCTCGAACGCGAAGGACACCGACGCCCCGATCGTCGTGCTCGGCGAGGCGAAGTCGACGAACAAGCAGCGCACCCCGGCCGACCTGGAACGTCTCGAGCGCATCCGCGACCTGCTCGTCGCTCGGGGCCGCGACGCCGGCGGTGCGCACCTGGCCGTGTTCAGCCGCACCGGGTTCGACGCCAACCTCGTCGCCGCTGCGACCGGGCGCGGCGACGTGCATCTCGTGTCCCTGGCCGACATGTACGCCTGACCCGACCCCGGGACGACCACGCGACGCGAGAGCACCGCACCCACGACGGGTGTACCGCCGCACCGTGCACGTCCGGGATACCGGTCGCCGCTCAGGCTGCCCGTGTTCTCACGCCGTGTGGTCGGCTGGCAGTGCTCGACCTCGCTACGCACCGACCTGGCCCTCGATGCCCTCGAGATGGGCATCTGGTCGCGGGAACGCACCGGTGCAGACCTCACCGATCTCGTCCATCACAGCGACCGCGGAGTTCAATACCTCGCTATCCGCTACACCCAGCGCCTCGCCGAGGCCAGCGTCGTCGCCTCCGTCGGATCCCGCGGAGACTCCTACGACAACGCCCTCGCCGAAGCGTTCAACTCGTTGTTCAAAGCCGAGCTGGTCCGCAACAAGGGACCCTGGAAGAACATCGAGGACCTCGAGATCGCCATCGCCGAATACATCGACTGGTTCAACCACCGACGCCTCCACGGCGAGATCGGACTCATCCCACCAGCCGAGCACGAAGCCAACCACTACCGTCACAACCCCGCGGCGACTACCGTCACCGCGTCAGTTGCGAGCCTCCACTGAACCCGGGGCGAGACATCCCGCCACCTCCACTCGACTCACCCCTGTTCACGAGAGAAGCCCCTGCCATCGGTAGGGGCTTCTCTCGTCGGCGGGGTCGGACGAGGTGGTGGGAATCGGGAGGAGTCCTCATGGGTACGCCGCACCGCCGGCGCGCAGCGCCGCGCTCGGCGTGCCCGTCCCACGACGACGGATCCCGCCACTGCCACGAGGCGACCCGCAGCGCTGCACGTCCGGTCCCCCGCGCACCCGGGCTTGCCCGACCGCGGATCAGCCGGATCCCGGCAGGTTCGCACCCACGATGCCGAGCTGCATCGCGATGAATGCGGCACCAGCGCGGTTGCCGACTCCCAGCTTCGCGTAGACGTGCTCCACGTGATTGCCCACGGTCTTGGCACTGATACCCAGCCGGCGTGCGATGGCCTTGTTCGTCTCCCCGACGGCCAGCAGCGTCAGGACCTCGCGCTCGCGCGACGTGAGCCCCGACTGTCCAGGCTGCCTCCGTGCGGGGCCTCCGTGGCCGGCGACCTCGAGGACCGCCTGTGCAGCGGTGGGGTCGAGGCGGCCGGCGACGACCTCGGCTCGGATCTCGCCTGCTGCCTGCTCGGGCGACAGCGGCTCGCGGTAGGGACGCGGCTGGAGCATGGCGTGGTAGGCGTCGGCCACGGCGAGGATCCGGCACGGGGTGGTGAGCGCTGCTCCCGACGCGGCTCGGTGATACCCCGATCCGTCCATGCGCTCGTGGTGCATCGAGGCCACCAGCCCCACGCGTCGGAGTGGCTCCGGGCGGCTGAAGATCCGTTCGACGTAGTAGGCGTGCATACGCATGCGCTCGATATCGCGCCCGCTAAGCGGGCTCGGTTTGCTGAGCACGCTTCCGGGAACCCCGAAGCGACCGACGTCGTGGACGCTGGCCGCACGCCGCAGGAGCCGGATCTCGTCGGTCGGGCGCTCGAGGAGCCCGGCCGCCGCTGCAGCGAGCTCCGCGGTGCCGCGCGCGTGTCCGGTGAACCAGGGAGACCGCAGGTCACAGAAGTCCCCGACCGCCTCGAGAACAGCGTCGAGGGCATCGTCGGTCAGGGGGGTCCGCTCCACCGGTTCCAGCTCGAGCAGATGGTCGACGCTGTTATCGGCGATTCCGTTGAACAGTTCCGACGCGTCTGTCACGAACGCGTCCACGACGACGGGGTCGAAATGCGTGCCTCGGCGACGGCGGATCGTCTCTATGGCACCGCTGGCGCCGAGACGACGCTCGAGGACCTCCGCGGCGTCGGTCACGTGCGAGATGCGCGAAGCCAACGAGAGCTGATCACCCTGCAGCCCGTCCGGCACCCCCTTGCCGTCCCATCGCGCGTAGGACTGCTCGACGCCGGACCTCACCTCGGCACTGAGGCCGAGCCGGTCAGCGAGCAGTCCAGCGGCGGAGCAGTGGTTCGCCATCTGCTCGGCCACGTCTCGTCCGCCAGTGGCCATGAGCCGAAACGTCTGCTGCCAGCGGTTCACCACGGGCCTGCCCTTGCCTGCGTGGCTCAGCATGTACCGCATGCCGTCGCCTGATCCGAGGTCGACGTCATAGGTACCGGACCGGAAGTCAATGTCGTCGCCGAACACCAGGGCTGCTTCGCTTCCGTACACAGGGCAGCCCACGTAGGTGAGCAGGCTGACGTCATAGAGCACGGCGAGCTGGGATGAGTCGAGTCCGAGGCGGTCGCCGAGCCTCATGCTGAGTCTTGCCGCACGGACCATGTGTTCGGAGGGCTGACCGAGACCGAGGTCGGTCGCCATGGAGATCGCGACGAGCACCTCGTTGAGCCGGACACCGGACGTGGCCATCCGGCCACGCTATCCAACCCCTGTGTGCTCCATGGGGTAAACGCCTCATGGCTCCCGGACGCCGTGATTCCTACTTTGGTGGCAGACCCGCACGGGGCTACGAGATGGAGGAGCGCCATGCGCAAGTGTGTGATCGAGCGGATCTTACCGGGCGCCGGAGGCATGACGAATGAGCAGCTCACCGAGCTTGCGGGCGCGTCGGATGAGGTGCTTCGAGGTCGCGGTACAGACATCCAATGGATCCAGAGCCAGGTCGTGGACGACAAGATCTACTGCCTCTACGCCGCTACGAGCGAGCAGCTCGTCCGCGAGCACGCCAGGCTCGGCGGCTTCCCCGCGGACAGCGTGCGACGGGTCGAGGCGACCATCGACCCGACGACGGCAGAGCTGATCCGATGACCAGTGCTGCGATCAGTCTCACCACGGGGCTCGAAGACCCGGAGAAGGTGACAGTCGCTCTCCTCGTAGCCGTTGGCGCCGCCGAGGGTGGCAGGGACACCGTCATGTTCCTCACGAAGGAGGCCGTCCGCCTGGCCACGCAGGGGTTCGCGCTGGGAACCGCGTGCGACGGCTGCCCACCGATCGCCGACCTGATGGGACGCTACCAAGCAGCTGGCGGCACGTTCCTCGTGTGCCCCATCTGTTTCAACGCGAGGAAGATCGACGCGACGACGCTGATCGCCAATGCCTCCCTGGGTGGCACCGTTCAGCTCTGGGAGTGGATCGGCGACGGGGCCACCACCTTCAGCTACTGATGCCTGACGCGACGACTCCGTCCACGGCCGACCGAAGGGACCTCTGATGGGACACATGGGTGAACGGTTCGCGCGGGCATTGGCCGACAAGGACTCAGCCGGGCTCAAGGCCCTCCTGCGTCCCGACGTCGACTTCCGTGCGATGACGCCGAACAGGTTCTGGGAATCGAACGACGTCGATGAGATCGTCGACAAGACGATACTCGGCACATGGTTCGAAGCAGGCGGACGAATCACCGAGCTGGTCGCTATCGAGACGGGCAGCATCGGTTCTCTCGAACGCGTTGCATACCGGTTCGCGGTGGATCGCCCGGACGGACGGTTCACGATCGAACAGCAGGCGTACTACGAGACCGACGGCGCGACGATCGCCTGGATGCGGCTCATGTGCACGGGGTTCCTCCCACTCAGCAGTAGCGAGTCGACCGGGTCGAGCCATCCCGCCTTCACGGAAGCCGCGCCCATGCATGTGGACGAGGCCGAGGACCGACGCGCTCAGCGACCGACGAGGCCGAACTCGTAGGCCGCCACGACGGCTTGGGTTCGGCTGACGAAGCCGTGCCCTCACCTCGAGCCCACCACCCACGGGGAACCGACCCGCTGCCAACAGAGCCGCCCGAGAACACATGGGTTCCACGGTGGTGCCTGGCCTCGCCGCGAAGGATGTCATCGATGTCATGACAGCGGTGGGCAACGACGCTGACCCTGTGAAGGCCGCCGATGCGCTAGAAGCCGCGGGCTGGTCGGTCTGTCCGGCCGGCCGGCCGGCCTTCAACGCATCCAACAGTGCAAACAAGCCGTCAGACGACGCATGCCGCCGATCTTCGGCTCGGTTGCGGTGGTGGTGCTGACGGCACCGACGACGATGTCGGTGTCCGACGCGGGCAGGACCACTCTGACCTAGGCCGCGACCGCAGGCACGGGGTAGTAGGACCAAGGTTCGATGGCTTCTGCTACCGCTGCGAGCGGACTCTGGGACCACCCCACCCGGGAGCAGGACGCCTTCAGATTCTGGTTCACGAGGAGAGCTCATGAACAAGTTCTGCGCGATTGCCATGTCCACCGCCGCGCTTGCGGTCCTCGTCCTCAGGGCTGGCTCGGCCTCAGCCAGCGGAGGCGGATCAGCCGCGTACCTGGCCGGCTGCTTTGCCGCTCCCGGCCAACCCGGGCACGTTGCTCTCGCAAAGCTCGACCACGGCTGTGGTGAGGTCTACCGACTCGGTGGGCGTGGTCCAGGCCAAGCTGGATGACCTGTGCATCACGAAGATGGGGTGCACCCGGAGGCTCGGGGTGAACAGGCCGAGGGACTATCTCTGGCCCAGTCCATCGCACTTGAGCTGACTAGCGACAAGCACGACTCGATCGCCGCGGCAATCGGACACAGTCGCCTGCCCACGAAGGCTGAGAACGACCAACGTCGGCGCGCAGCGAAGTAGCGCGGAAGTGCCTATCGCTCTGTCTGCATCGCCGCGCGCGACCATCGGGCTGCTTCCGTTGCGCGACTATGGGCGCGCGGGTACCGGTCGGGTCGGAGGCGAGACGTGCGTGTCGGCTCGGGGCTCGCGAGGACTCGCTCGAATCCGGTGAATGCCTCGAAGAGGCCGACGGCTTCGAACGCGCGGTTGCGCCGTCCGAGCGTCACCTGCTGCACGACGTTCGCCGCGCGCAGTCGCTCGACGGCGTCTGCTGTGACCGGGAAGGAACGGCCGATGTGTGCGGCGGCCGTGGTCACGGAGAAAGCCGGCAATGCCGGCAGTGCGCTGACGAGCAGGTCCACGGCGGAGTTCGCTCGCACCCGGCCCAGGCGTGCCCGGCTGTCGGCGTCGAGCTGGGCGAGGTCGCGGGAGAAACCGTCGGAGTCGTGGCAGGCACGCCCCGTCGCGGACAGGAACAGCTCCACCCAGCTCAGCAGGCCGGGGTTGGTATCTCCCTCGGCGCGGACGCCGTCGAGGGCGGCGACGTAGTCGTCGGCGCGGGTGGCCAGGACCAGGCTGACCGGGGGGATGACCCGCGTCGCGACACCTCGGCGGCGTAGGACGAGCTGGATGACGGCGCGCCCGGTTCGTCCGTTGCCGTCGGCGAACGGGTGGATCGTCTCGAACTGGGCGTGCGCGAGCGCGGCCTGGAGCAAGGCCGGGTGCTCGTCGCCGGAGATGTAGGCGGCGAGGTCGCGGAGCAGATCCTCGACATGCTCGACCGGCGGGGGCACGAACGCGGCCGCGCACGGGTTCACCCCGCCGATCCAGTTCTGCTCGGTGCGCACCACACCGGCCCACGGCTCCTCCCGGGTCCCGGACAGCAGCGCCCGATGGATGGTCGTGAGGTCCTCGACGCTCACCGCCCGGGTGGGGTCGGAGGCGAGCTCGAGCGCTTCGTCGAGGGCGCGGATGTTGCCCAGGACCGCGCGGGCGGTCGCGTCGCTGACCTCGAGCCCGTCGCGCTGCGCGGCCTCGCT
>JANXWJ010000145.1 GCA_025351185.1 Candidatus Nanopelagicales bacterium | reverse complement strand
CCGTCCGGGCGCCCGCCGGTGAGGGGGGACCAGGTGGCCAGGTCGTCGATCGAGGTGCGGTACTGCGTCGTGGACGCCGTGTCCTCCCACGCGTACCAGGTGGGGGGATGGATGCCGTCGTCGAGCAGGCGCAGGTCGTAGTTGTTGTTGAGGTCACCCGCGGTGGTCGCGGGCACCGGGGTCATAGCGCTGAGGTCGACGCTCTTGTACTCCCACTCGTCACAGGCACCGGTGAGGCACTCGCCGAAGACGAGCGACGTGCCCGAGAACCGGGGGGCATCGAAGAACAGCTGGGGGCCGGTCCCCGAGTAGGCGGTGGACGTGAACACCGTGGTGGAGGGAGCGGGCGGGACGGTCAGCGGGCCGACGGGGGGCTTGAACGCCTTGAGGATCGACCTGGTCGCGGTCGGCTTCGTCGAGGACGCCGTGAAGGTGATCGCGCGGAAGATGCCAGCGGCCGTCGTGCCGTCGGCCGAGACCGCGAGGCCCCACAGGGACTCGGTCGGCTGGCCCGCGGGCGTCGCCGGCGGGGTGAGCGGTGCGTCGGTCGTCAATTGCGTGACCAGACCGGTCGCACGGGTCCAGGAGTAGAGGTTGCTCTTCGCGGAGAACCACACGTGCGCGCCATCGCTGGACACGACCGGGTTGGCCTCGGTGCTCGTCGCGAGCAGCGAGGTGGCTCCCTGGACCGACACGATGAGGCCGTCGGTCGCGTCGTAGGCGGGCGTGTTGTCGTCGCCGGTCATGCCCTGGATCGCGAGCACCTGTCCGTCGGCGGAGGCCTCGACGTAGTTGGTGACCATCCCACCGGTGGTCACCTGCGTCGCGTTGGCGCCGTCGAGGTCGCCGGAGTAGAGCGAATAGCTGTGCAGGCTGTCGGCGAAGAGCACGACCGGCACGGGCACCACTGCCTGTGCGGACGGGGCGACCACGAGGCCGAGCCCGAGGGCGGTCACGGCTGCCGCGGCCACAGCCCCGGCGCGCGTACGAGATCGAACAGCAGTCATGTGGGGTCCCCGTGCTAGTTCCGACGCCGTCGCCAGATGCGAGGCAGGCGAATCGTTGCACGGCGCGGGGCGCCTCGCGAAACGCCGTGATCACCCCGAGACCTCGCCGTACCCACGCTGCTGTCGGCCAGCCATCAAGCGAAGGCGATGAACCGGTCCCGCGGTGTCCGGCCCCAGGGCAATTCGCGAACGTGAACGGCCGCGAACGCGGATCGGCGCCGTCCCCGTGGGAGCGGCGCCGATCGCGGCTGGTCGGTGGTGCGGCAGTCAGACCCTGAAGTTCCCCGAGCGGCCCGCGGCCCAGTACCTGTCGGCGACGGCCACGACGCGGTAGGTGCCCTTGGCCAGTGCGCGGCGACCGAAGCCGTAGACGCCGACGGCGTTGATCGTGGCGGTCGCGACCTTCGTCTGTTTGGTGCCTGAGACCTTGTAGAGGATCACGGCGCCGCCACGACGCGTCGTGGCTCCCGCGACAGCGGTGCGTACGCCGCTCTTCGCGGTGCGCACGGACACCTTGGGTGCCACCGACACGAAGACCTTCGCACTGGAACCCGGTGCCGTGAGGTAGTCACCCGGGTAGGTCCACCAGACGTAGGTGTTGCGACCGAGCGGCGGCAGAAAGCCGAGATAGGTCGCGGCACCGCTCTGGAAGGCGGTCGAGCCCGAGGTCACCAGCGTGTGAGCGGTGGTCTCACCGACGGCGGCCCAGCGCAGCACGCCGCGGTCGACCTCGTCGGCCCTGGCCTCGACGTACGTCGTCCCGAGCGTCGGCTGCAGGTAGAGGTTGTAGCCCCAGAACGCCGGTCGGGCACCGGTCACGACAGATCGGGTGGACAGCACCAGGCGCGCGTGCGCCGCGGCGCGGTTGACCGCAGACGTCAGCGGCGCGGGGATCGTCGTACTTGGGACGTAGCGATAGGTGTGCGCGCCATCGGCCCGCGGGGTCAGCGGCAAGGTCGGGGCCGCAGTCGGGTCGGTGGTGGACCCGAGCTCGGAGTCCACGAAC